>CAYGYF010000155.1:0-4154 GCA_964354065.1 uncultured Dehalococcoidia bacterium
CAGCAGGTAGCCGATCTTGCGGGTGGCCCACAGGCGGGGCAGGAAGTCCATCTCCCCGGACTCGGCCGGAAAGACCTGATCGGGATAGGAGAAGGACTGCGTCCGCCCGTTCACCGTCCCCGAGAGGCGCAGCGTCTCGCTTCCCTCGTCCCGGTAGCGCCCCACCATCACGAGCTGCGAGCCGGCGAACAGGTCGGGCAGAGGATGGGGATAGACGTCCGAGACGTCGATGGCGCCGAAGTCCAGGCTGATGTCGGCCAGGACGGGGGTGCTCACCTTCTCGTAGAAGGCCGACACCGCTTCGGCGATATCCTCGCCCGGCCGCACGTACTGGCTGAGCCCGTGGTTCTCCTGGGCAACGCTGTCCAGCAGGAGGGTGTTCACGTCATCGCCCAGGCCGAAGGCAAACAGCCTCACCGTGGGAGCGGCCGCCTCCTGCACGTTGGCCACGATCTGACCCGCCTCCTTGACGCCGACAGTTGGCTGGCCGTCGGTCAGGAAGATGAGCAGCTCGGGCCTCTCGCCGGGCAACTCGTCGAGGGCGGTGAGCAAGGCCTCATTGATGTTGGTGCCCCCAGAGGCAGCCAACCGCCGCACGAAGCTCCGGGCATCGTCCGCCTGACCGGCGCCCTGGAGGGTTTCCGCATAGAGGTCGACGCTGGTGCTGAAGGCCAGGATGTTGAAGCGATCGTCCGGGTTGAGGTGGTCGAGGATGAAGTTTGCCGCCTCCTGGGCCTGCTCCAGCTTCTCGCCGTCCATGCTGCCCGAGACATCCACCACCAGCATCACGTCCTTGGCCACCACCTCGCGCTGGCTGAAGTCCGCCTTGGGCGCCACCAGCAGGAGGAAGAAGCCGTCGTCGTCGCCCTGGCGGTAGGTCACCAGGTTCAGGCCAAAGTCATCGGGAGAGAGGGAGTAGAACAGCTCGAAGTCGGTGCTGGGGGTGACGTCGTTGGCCTCGTAGCTGACGCTGACGTGGCGCTCGTCCTGGCGGCTGATGGCGACGTCGTGGCTAGGCGAGTACACAGCCTTGATCGGTGACTTGGAGCTCACCTCCACGCTGATGGTGACCTCCTCCAGGGGCCGGGGCGAGAACTTCTCGGTGTTCAGGGGGTAGACAAAGTGAACCAGGCCGCTATCCTGAGTCAGCACCTGGGTGTAGGCGATCTGGATGCGCCGCTCCCCGTGCGGCGGGATAGGGAACACCTGGGCCTGGAAGGTGTTGCGGCCGACGTACTCCAGCAGCGCCGGGTCTCGCCGATGGCGGACGATCTCCTCGTAGATGGCGCGGGCCTTCTCCTTGTCGAGGATACGCCCCTCCAGGCGCTCGCCCTCCACGTACAGGGCGAAGTCGGATATGGTGGCGTCTTCGGGCAGGGGGAAGATATAGGTCGCCTCCAGCGGCTGGTCGGACTCGTTGAGGAAGGCCTGATCCACCTTCACCTGGGCCACCTGATCGTCGATCTCGACCTCCACCCGGTGGTACTTGATGGGCAGGAAAGGATACACGACTCCGTCCGGTGGGATCGGCTCGATGGGATCAGGGATGACGATACCGTCGGCCCAGGCGGACTGGGCGAACAGCACCAGGAGGAACGACATGGCGCCGAAAACGGCTAGTCGATGCGACATCTTCAAAGCCTCCACCTCCTGTTCACGATGATTGGGTTCTCTGGTGGTAGGACGTTGGGGCGGAGGGAAAAGTTCCCGCGGGTGGCGGCCCCTTCGGCATGCGCCGGAGGCGCATCCGCCTTTGGCGGAGCCTCAGGACAGGCCCCGCTAGACCACCCGCAACAGCAGGCGATAGGCCTGGAAGAAGAACTCGATGAGGTCGGCCAGAAAGGTGAGAGGATTGGCCGGGATGGTGGGGTTGACGTGGCGAAAGATGTCCAGCTCGGCGTAGTGAACCTTGTCCCACCCCCGCGCTGCCTCAGCCAGGCGGCGCGACTCCACGTAGGGGATGAGCTTGTCGTTTCGGTCATGAAGGATGAACAGCTCCGTGCGCAGGCCGCCGATGCTCGTGCTGGGGGAAAGGCGACGCAAGGTCGCCCTGTCCTCGGGCGCCAGGCGGGCGAGCAGGTCCTGGGCCCTGTCGGGGTCATGGTTGTCCAGCAGGTCGAAGAGGGGGCGAGACTGGGGAGAGAGCTCGCCCAGCTCGCCTCTGGCCGACGCGTCGTCCTCCAGGAAGATGCGGGTCAGGATGTCGCGGTCGCGGGGGGTATCTGCGTAGTAGATGAAGCTGCGCTGAAGGACGCGCACCGTCTTGATGTCGGGATGCCAGGCCTCTCGCTGGCCGTTGTAGGTGATGGTCTCGGTGGTGGCGGCGCTGATCACGTCGCCCAGGTCGTAGTAGCCGCCGAAGGAGCTCAGAAAGTCCACGTCGGCGCTGATGCTGGGATCGGTGGCCGCCACCATCGCCAGCCCCGCCCCCACCGAGAAGCCCACGAAGCCCATCCGCTCTCCGTCCACGAACGGCTGCTCCCGCAGGTACTGGAAGGCACTCACCAGCTCGTCGATCTCCTCGGGCACCAGCTCGTCCTGCAACAGATGCTTCAGCTCGGGGATCATCACCACCATGCCGGCGCGGGCCGAGCTCTCGGCCAGGCGGACGACCCGGGGGTCGGTGCGCGCCCGCGGGGCAGCGCCGATGGCCACCACCACCCCGCCTCTGGCGGGGGCGCCGCCCTGGGGCCGATAAAGGTCGGCCACTGCCTGCTGGGAGCCCCAGGGGAAGGTGACCTCCTCCTTGACCGGCTCCGAGGTGGTCAGCTTGAGAGGGCTCAGCGGCAGGTCGACGAACAGGTCGGGCATCATGAACGCCGTCGTCAGGGCGACCCGCGTGTACCTGTTGGCCCACAGGCCGGCCAGGATAGCGCCCCAGAGGACAAGGAAGACGCCTATTATCAGTAGGGCTCGCCGATATCGGCGCATTGGCTTTCACCGCAGGGAGCAGTTTGCTACCATTGTAGAGCCTGCTATGAGCGAGAGAAACGCCGCCAAGCTCCAGGGCCTCTACGTCATCATCGACCCCGAGGTGACAGAAGGGCGGGCCGAAGAGGAGATAGCCCGCCTGGCCATCGAGGGCGGCGCCCGCCTCATCCAGCTCCGGGACAAGCAGCGGCCGAAAGGGACGCAACTGGAGGTGGCGCAGAGACTGAGGGAGGTCTGCGCCCGCGCCGGCGTCCCCCTGATCATCAACGATCACCTGGACGTGGCGCTGGCCGCCGGGGCCGACGGCGTCCACCTGGGCCAGAAGGACCTGCCGGTGGGCATCGTGCGGCGGCTCGTTCCCCCCGCGTTCATCATCGGCTGCTCCACCAACAACGTGAGGGAAGCCCAGCGGGCCCAGGCCGACGGCGCCAGCTACGTCTCGGTGGGACGCCTGTTCCCCACCGGCTCCAAGCTGGACACCCGTCCTGCCACCGCCGACACCGTGCGCGCGGTGAAGCAGGCGGTCGATATCCCGGTGGCGGCCATCGGCGGCATAACCGAAGAGAATGTCGACGCCGTCCTGGCGGCAGGGGCGGACATGGTCGCGGTCATCTCGGCGGTGGTGGCCGCGCCGGACGTGCGCGGGGCGGCGCGACGGCTAGCCGACAGGATCAACGAGCACTGGCCGCGGGTAGTGTCCTAATTTGATGGGTAGGGCTTGAAGTATGAAGGTCGTGCACGCCGCGTCCATGAAGCCACTCGCTCCAAGTCATAAATCTTTGGCTGTGTGCCTTTGAATACAACAAGTTCAACGCGTTTCCCAAGTTCAACTGTGCGTTCAATTGGGGGCACCAAATCGGCATCAGCGCTCACCACGATGGCTTGGTCGAAGTAGTCCTTGCAGGCCAAATAGACCATGTCAGCAGCGATGGCAGAGTCCACGCGCTTCTCAATCCATCGAATCCGTTGCCTCATATAGCCAGTTATCAATTGCACATCCTTTTGTGACGCTACCTGTTGCAGATATGAGCGTTGCTTTGAGTATTCTTGTTCACCGAGCTGCTGACGGTTTGGCGTGGCTATGTAGAACCGTATCATCACAAGTTCACGAGGGCCGGCAATGGCGTTCCCAAAGTGCGAAACATCATAGTATTCGCACCAATGATTCTCTTCGAGGCGGCAGCGGGCATTCATTCCATCGATGAAAATCACTACTCGTGCCA
>CAYGYF010000156.1:0-4134 GCA_964354065.1 uncultured Dehalococcoidia bacterium
TTCAGCGTTCCGTCGGGGTTCTGGTAGTCGTTGCTCAGGTTCACCGGCAACCAGACGTCCGACGAGTCCGACCCGTCACAGGGGCTAGCCCAGGAGGTGCTGGCCTCCAGCACCCCCAGCCCGACCCGTTGCAGGCTGGGCTGGAAGTACCCCAGCAGCGCCTTGGCGCCAGCCTTGGCGTTAGCCAGTTTGGAGCTGCCATACATGGTCATGCTCAACGTGCGGTCGATGATCGTCACCACGTCCACCGGCGCGAAGGCTGAACCGCCACACGGTCCGTTGCAGCCGGCCGCCCGCACGTCCTTCACCAGCACCTGGTCGATGCCCACCGCGCGGGCGAACCAGGCCTCGAGCGGCCGCTCCACCTCCACCACCATAGTGTCCCAGTGGTTGGTGCTGGGATTGCAGGCGACCTGGTAGGTGCTGGTACAACGGAAGGTTATAGAGATCGTATCGCCGTTGGCGGTGCTGACGCCGTTCCCTTCCAGGTACTCGAGGCCCTTGGCCTTCGCCGCCAAGTAGTCGTCCGGCAGCTCCTGGGCGCCGGCCAAGGCGGCGGCGTCCACCGCCTTCTGAACTTCGCGCTTCTGGGAGTACCAGTAGCCTACGTCAATGGACATAGCGGCAAAGCCCAATACAACCACCATTGCCAGCGCCGCCAGCATAAGAGCCTGGCCCCGCTCCTCACCGACCTTCCACAGCGATCTCCTCAACATGACGCCCATCACTCCAATCGCATATCTGCCGTGGAATCTAAGTTAAACGTGGCCGGAATCACCCCCCCGCCGACCCTGCTCAGAAGGCCAGCTAGGGGAATCATCAGGGAATAGTCGTACTGCACAGTCACCACCACCGACTCCCCCGGGTCACCCTGGGCGTTGGTAACGGTAACGGTAAGGTGATTGGGATCCAAGGTATCCGCTGTGTCGAGCACCCGCTGCTCGATATCAGCAGCAGATGCCCCTACAGTCCCCAGACGGGCGCCTTCGCGTGCCGCGTTCGTCACCGTGATCCAGCCATTGAAGGCCATGCCAAAATCGACGATGGCGAACAGGACCAGGAGGAAGATGGGCGCCACCAGGGCGAACTCCACCAGAGACTGCCCACCTTCCTCCTTGCCCGAGCGCCCGCTAATGCGCTTGGGGATGGCTATCACGGGCTTTCTCCGCTCTTCATAGCTTGCCCGGGGCCGCCCGCCTCGGTCAGGCTGGCGGCCCCTCGTGCTGCAGCCCCAACGGGGCTACGGCATGGCGCCGGCGATGTCACCTAGCGTGCCGGAGACCGCCACGCCGACGGCCGTGACGACCGCGATACAGACCACGGCGATGAGAGCCAGGATCAGGCCGTACTCGGCCAGCGCCTGCCCCTTCTCCGACTCGTACCGGGCCATCAGCCTCATGACGAACTCGCTGATCTTCGTCAACATGGCTTGCTTCCTCCTCTGTTAGACCCCCTGCTCAGCCGCGGGAATCCTTGCAGGCTGGCCCAGGTTGTGATAAAACAAGAGAGACGTCGGACCCCGCGCATCCCGGCGTCCGGGGTGGGGATCTGTAACCTGCCAGGCCAGCTCTCCCTGCCCCGTCCGCTATCAGTACCCTCACTTGCCCTCTCGATAGCCACCTCCTCGTCTCGGAAACGGCGACAAGTCTGGCTCATCGCCCTGCTAGCCTCTTCCAATGACTAGACGCTTGGCCGTTGGCGTTGTTACAGTTATGTCCACTCATCGGCTGCAAGCGGCTTGCCTTTCCTCCCTATCCTCACTTGAATAGACGCTCCCACACCCCCCGCCGTTACCTGCGCTCGGGCAACGCCCCTCGCCGCCAGCCCAGCGTTGCCTCTGCGCCCCCGATGCGCTACCCTGCCCTCATGCCCATCGTCGCCGCCATCCTCGGCCTCCTAGCGGGCCATATCTTCGATCTGTTCTTGGACCGCTTCTATTCCGACGCCCGCCTCTGGCCGGGCCCTCTCGCCCGCTGCTCCGCCTGCCGCTCCCCCACCCGCCCCCTGTACCTCCTCCCCCTGCTGGGCTACCTCTGGTACCGGGCCCGCTGCCCCGACTGCCACCGATGGCTGCCCGTCCGCGCCCTCCTGCTGCCGCCCGCCACCGCCCTGGCGTTCGCCCTGGCCGCCCTGGCCACGGACCACTGGGCGGCTACCATCCTCAGCGGCATCTTCGCCGCCATCTTCCTGGCCTTGCTGACCACCGACCTCGAGCGACGCCTCATCCCCAATCGAATCGTCTACCCCGCCGTGCTCCTGGCGATGGCCCTATCCTGGGCCTGGCCCGACCGCAGCGTGGCCCAGGTCTTCGCCGGCGGCGGCCTGGCCTTCGCCATCATGCTCCTCATGTTCATCATCTCGATGGGCCGCTTCGGCTTCGGCGACGTCAAGATGGCCGCCCTCATGGGCCTCGCGGCCGGCTTCCCCGCCATGACCGTCGGCCTCTTCTTCACCGCCATCAGCGCCGGCCTGGTGGCCGCCCTCCTTCTCCTCACCCGCACTGTACGCCCCGGCCAGTACATGCCCTACGGCCCCTTCATCGCCATCGGAGCCATCATCTCCCTCCTCTGGGGCAGCACGATCATCGACTGGTACACGGGGTAGGTGAGAACCAAGAACCGAGAACCTGCTCACGCCGGGTTCTCGGTTCTGCGGCCGCAGGCCGCTCCTTGACAAGGCGCAAGCCAGGCGCAATCATGTATCTTGAGGCGCGCCCTCTACAGCCGTCACTACCTTACCCTGTCCTCCGGCAGGGTCACCTGGAGATACCAATGCCTCGCTCAACCCCATCAAATCATGGGAGAAGTGCGCTGCGACGCACAGCTGAAAATACTTTGGCAAAGCTGGAGCATATCGATGTCCGCACCAAAAGCGTCTATTTACCTGCCGAACCGGCTGACGGAAGGAGAATTCTCACCACACAGTATTGGCCACGCGGCCTATCAAAGAGCGCGATTGATGAGTACGTAAGAAAGCTTGGTCCATCTCGTGACCTTCTTCACGCCTTCAAGAGAGGCGAGATTAGCTGGGACACCTACCAAGCACGATACCTACAGGAGATGCAGGGAGAGGAGCCTGCAAAGGAAATCCGGCGGCTGGCCAACCTTGCTCAACGAGAAAGAATTACTGTATTGTGCGTCTGTAGAGACGAAAGCAACTGCCATAGGAGGCTCTTGCGAGGCTTGATCCTCGAAGAAGTGCGCAACACGTTATGATTCTCAAGACCGTTGGACACAGCAACCGGCCTTTGACTGAACTGATCCAGTTGTTGAAAGTCAATAGTGTTTCATACATCGTAGACATCAGGTCTGCGCCCCACAGCAGCAGGTTTCCCTATTTCAACCAGGCAGAGCTTGAGAAGAGCCTTCGCCACGCAGGTATCGATTATGTTTACTTGGGCAACCTGCTAGGAGGGCGACCAACGTCGAACCAAGACAACCTTAGCACCAAATGGATGCAGGGCCGCTTGGATCCACACCTGCTCTCTTCACTCAGACGTAGCCCCCGTTGGAAACGAGGAGTCCAGCTTCTAGCATCACTAGTGAAAGACCGCGCAAATGACCATCAGACCGGCTGCCTCTTGTGCAGCGAGGCTGATCCGACCAAATGCCATCGGTCGCTTGTCGCTCTGGAGCTAGAGGCCAAGCTGCCGGACCTTCGGGTCAGTCATCTCATTTCGCAGGACAGGCATCCGCGAGAAGAGGTTGGAGTTCAGGAACCTCTCGTATAGCGTCCGATGTTCTTGGAAGCCCTCATCACTGACATTACTCGCATGCAGCCCCCAAACGTATGCATCGCCGCCGCGCACCAAGGCCGAACCATCCGCCTGGACAACCCGCAACCGAAAGACCAGTGGGTGAAATCAATCAGCGGCCTTGTGCCTGGCGATGTCGTTTCACTCAATTGGAAGCCAACCCCAAAGCCCGCACCCCCGCACACGGAAGACGGAATCTGGGAGCGGAGGTCATTTGTCAAGCGTCATCGTTTGACGGAAACAGAGCTAGCTGACCTCTTGTCTGCCAACGCGTTCACGAG
Organism: uncultured Dehalococcoidia bacterium; assembly: GCA_964354065.1. Taxonomy (GTDB): domain Bacteria; phylum Chloroflexota; class Dehalococcoidia; order SM23-28-2; family SM23-28-2; genus JAUYDU01. The sequence goes on from CAYGYF010000156.1 coordinate 4,036, forward strand.
CGTACAAGACGCCTTCGGCGCGCCCTGCGACCGCAGCAGCCGTGGCAACGCAGCGTTCCAGCCTGGGACAGGAGCCCGATCCCTTGCCTCAATCTTGGC
>CAYGYF010000157.1:0-4100 GCA_964354065.1 uncultured Dehalococcoidia bacterium
CCAAAGAGGCCTTCGCCATCGTCGACGACCCCAACAACCCCGAGACCTGGAAACTGCCGCATCACACCAAGGCGATTCTCAGGGCCAGATCCCGCCTCGATATCGAAAAGACGGTCGACTGGGACCGCATACCGGCGGCAGTGGCAGCTCTCTCCCCTGGTGGATATCGGGGCGAGAGAGTGAGAGCCTCACCCGAGGACATCATCAAGGCCGCGAGGCATCTGGCAGCCCACTATGCGGCGGCCGATAAGCCGGTCCCTGACACCCTGGGAGCTCTCACCTAACAGGCCGTCAACGATTGCCGGGAGTATAAAGAGTCGCAGAATGGGAACGAGAGGCTCCCTTGAGCCTCCCAGGCCCATACTGTAAGGAGGAAACGTGGCAGAGAACGAGAAGCCCAAGGCGCCCGAGCTGATCAACGTCTTCACAGAGATGCTCCGGGCCGTGGCCAGGCCGGTCGTCACCGTCATCTTCACTGCCGTCATCGCCCAGGCCGTCCTAGAACGAATTGACGTACCCCAATGGTTCCTGGCCCTGGCCATCCCTTGCATCACCTGGTGGTTTGCCGAGCGGACCGTCGGCCACATCAAGGGGAAGAATGGCGGATAGGAAGGAAACATGACAATCAACGAAGCAATCCAAATCCTGGTCAACTACAACTCCGAGGAGGAACTCCCCGACGGCGACTACGAGCGCCTCTGGAAAGCGCTCCGCCTCGGGGTCCACGCCCTCAGACGCATCCGCCAAATCAGGAAGGGCCTCTCACTGACCGCCCACGACGACCTGCCAGGCGAGACCAAAAAACCCACCCTAACCCATATAAAGGAGAAGAACAATGAACATTAACTGGAGAGACATCCTGGGAGAAATCTCAGGGTACAAGCCGCTCTATGAGTCCACACTCAATGAGCTACACACCGCCCGGACCAGAGTCGCCGAGCTCACCACACTGCTCACCGCCGCCAACGACACCATCCGCAGACTTGAGCTCCCAGCGCCCATGCCTGCGCTGACAGAGCCCACGCCACCCGCAGACCCGACGCCGCCGCCGACAGCCCCGGACAACACAACCCAGGGGGCAACCGTGAGCAGAAGAATCCGCTCAGAGCAGGTAATAGACTGCCCCAGGGAAAAGAGAGTCGTTCCACTCCATGCCCTGGCAGCAGGGGCAAATCACGACCAGTCGACGTGCCGACACTGCCCATCCTACAACACAGAAACGTGCGACCACGTGACTTGCAAATACGAGGGATAGCATGAACCTGGAACCATGCGACGTGCTTTTGTACGTGATCGAGGGGAAGGACATCTTCTCGGCAATCTCACGCTGGGGAGAGGGCAGATTCGGCCACGCCGCCCTGTATCTCGACAACTTCTTCAACGTCCCGATGATCTATCAAAGCACAGGACGAGGCGCAGCGCTCGACAGCCTGCAACAAGACACAGGCAGACTGGTACTCGTGATGCGCCCCGATAGCCTACGGGCCAACCGGGACTCCCTAATCCGCCAGGCCATCACCATCGCCAGCGACCCCCGGAGCTACTACGACTACCACTGCATAGCCAGGTCTTGCATCCCCAGACTACTCAAACAGAAATTCACCTGGCTGCCAATCCCAACCCAATACCACCGGGACGCAGCCATGATTTGCTCCGAGGCCGTTGCCGAGGTATTCTGGCGAGCCGGCATTGACGTTCTCCCCAAAGACATCGTCCCCCTACCAGGCGACTTCGCGAAAAGCCCGATACTTTATCCCGTCTGCGAGGGCAGACTATTCGACGACATCGTCCCACCGAAAGGAGGTTTTTCCTGACTACTGACTACTGACTACTGACTACTGTCTACTGACTACTGACTACTAAAAAAGGAGGAACAATGTCTGAATTCAGTGACTTCATGGAGAACAAGATCATAGATCACTTTCTCCGCAACCAGGCCTACACCCCGCCAGCCACAGTCTACGTGGCACTGTACACAGCCGCCCCCAGCGACGCCGGCGGAGGCACCGAGGTCTCCGGAGGCTCTTACGCCAGGCAGGCCGCCGGCCTTTCCGCAGCGTCAGGCGGCGCCAGCTCCAACGCCGCCGATATCACATTCCCCCAGGCGACCGCCGACTGGGGCACCGTCACCCACCTGGGCCTGTTCGACGCCGCCACCAGCGGCAACCTGCTCATGTGGACGCCCCTCGACGCCAGCAAGACGGTCAACAACGGAGACACCTTCAAGATCAACGCCGGCGACCTGGACGTAACCGTGGCCTAACACTGTAACGGAAATGTAACCAAAACCGCAGTGCGAGGCTTTAGCCTCGTGCCATGAGATAGAAGATGGCAACATTAACTATTCAACCATCTATCAAAGATAACTGGCTAAATGGTGGTAGTGGCGGACACCCAGATACCAACTATGGCACACAAACCATACTCAACATACGCAACCTCACCGATGACTGGATAAAAGCAATCATTGAGTTTCTTGTAGATTGGGGTGTGGATATCCCTGCCGGCGCTACCATCACCGCAGCCACCCTGTATCTATACTATTATGAGTGGGGTGGCTCCGACCCAGTTGGAAGAACGTATTATGCCTACCGCTTATTGCGAACAGACTGGCACGAAACGCAGTCCACCTGGAACGTCTACAAAACAGGCTCCAACTGGACCACCGCCGGCGCCGCCAGCGACGGAAACGACCACACTTCAGCAAACGGAGCATCCGCAGTTGTTCCCGCAGCTTATGGTTGGATGACGTGGAACGTGCTGGCTCAGGTGCAGGCTGCCCAAAGTGGCGACATAAATCCGATATTCCTCATGGTTGACACCAGCGCATCAGCCGTCAAGAGGGCTGGTTTTTATTCTAGGGAAGAAGCCGTCCAGACCACCCTCCGCCCCAAGCTCGTCATAGAGTACACAGCCGGCACCACCCACGAGGCCTCCGCCACCCTCTCAGGTACAGGCTCGCTGGCCGCTGCAGCCACCGCCACCAACATCCACAAGCTCATCGGCCAGGACGACCAGACCATCTACGCCTCCGTGGGCGCCAACTATCACTGGACAGATAAGTTCACCGCCATCGCCACCGGCATCATGGACCGATTCCGTATCAAGTGCTCTGGCTCCGGCAATATCAAGGTCGCCATCTACGCCGACAGCAGCGGCAGCCCGGGCGCTTTACTCAACGCCGTCAACACCGGCCAGGCCGTCGTTGCCGGCTGGAACTCGATCACCTTCCCCGCCACTCAAATAACCCAGGGAACCGCTTATTGGCTATCCTTCATAACCGACGCTGCGGTTGTCGGATACTGGAATCAGGCCGGCAACACCAGGAAGTATAAGAGCGTCGCCTATGCCGGCTTCAGCTTCCCCGACCCTGCCGGCTCCTTCGACGACCAGTTCACCGACGTCCCCGACCTCTCAGCCGGCTGGCAGCTCTCCCTCTACGCCAAAGCGACCCTGTCAGGCGCAGGGACCCTGACAGCAGCCGGCAAAGTCACCAGGAGAGGCAAAGCCACCCTATCCGGCGCTGGCACCCTCGTAGCAGCCGCCCGCCGCATCACCGCAGCCAAAGCCACACTCTCAGGCGCAGGAACCCTGGCAGCAGCCGGCCAGGTAACCAGGACAGGCTCAGCCACACTCTCAGGAACAGGAACCCTGGCGGCAGCCGGCCTGGTTACCAGGACAGGCTCCGCTACCCTATCAGGAGAAGGCACGCTTGTGGCGGCAGGCACCCTCATCACCGCCGCCCTCACCGGCGCAGCCACGCTATCAGGCACAGGAACCCTGGCCGCAGCCGGCCTGGTAACCAGGGCGGGCCAGGCCACCACGTCAGGCACCGGCAGCCTGGCGGCAGCACCCCGCCTGACCCTGCCCGCCTCCGCCACCATGGCTGGCGTCGGCACCCTCGCCGCAGCCGGCACCACCGTCGCCGGCATCGTCTACGCATCAGCCACCTTGTCAGGCACGGGCACGCTCGCCGCCTCAGCCACCGTATACATCATAACCCTCACCCTACTGGCCGCTCAGAAGAGCCCCCGCCGCCAACCATACGTCGAGGCTAAAGTCTATGACTACGAGCAGGGAATCAAGAGGTTATCCTGGAC
>CAYGYF010000158.1:0-4073 GCA_964354065.1 uncultured Dehalococcoidia bacterium
AGCTCACGGGCGTCGAGCGAGTGTACGCGGTCATCGGCGGCTTCCACCTGGCGACCCCGGCCTTCGAGCCCACCATCTGGCCGACTGTGGAAGCGCTGGCTGAGTTGGCCCCGCAGGTGGTGGTGCCGGCACACTGCACAGGGTGGCGCGCTACCCATGCTATCGCTGCTGCTTTCCCCGACGCCTTCGTACAGGGCAGCGTGGGTACCAAGTATGTCTTTCAATGACGTGATATGCTGAGCCAAAGCCAGCAGAAGCCATTTGGGCCGACTGGTTTGTGGTGGCGTCGGGCGCGTGCTGGCGCCTGCCAGAAGTACTACCAGCGGCAATACGGCTGGCGGCTGGAAACAGGCGCCGCCGTGCGAGAGGAGGGCCAGGGGTGATCGAGGGGGTAGAGGTCAAGCAACTGGTCAAGCGAGCGGACGAGCGCGGCTTCCTCATGGAGCTCCTGCGCTCGGATGAGCCCATCTTCCGCAAGTTCGGGCAGGCCTATCTGGCCCTCAACTACCCAGGCGTGGTGCGCGCCTGGCACTGGCACCGCAAGCAGGACGACCACCTCGTGGTGGTGAAGGGCATGGTCAAGGTGGCCCTCTACGACGCCCGCGAGGGCTCGCCCACCCGCGGCCGGGTGGACGAGTTCTTCCTGGGCGAGGACAACAACGTCCTGCTGAAGATCCCCACGGGCGTAGTCCACGGCTACAAGACGGTGGGTGTTGAGCCCTCTCTGCTTGTCAACTTCCCGACGGAGCCCTACGATCGCCAGGAGCCGGACGAGCATCGCCTGCCCTGGAATACCCCGGAGATCCCCTACGATTGGCAGATCAAGATGGGCTGAGGGGGGCGGATGCGCGTCTTGATCACCGGCGGCCGAGGTCGGCTCGGGCGTGAGCTTCAGATGGCCCTCGCTGCGGAGACGGTCTCGGCGCGGGGCCACAACGAACTGGATGTGACCGACGCCGCCGCCGTCGGGCTAACAGTAGAGGAGGATAGGCCACGTTGACAGCCGAACCAGAACCCGACAGCGACCTCGTCGTCATCGGCGGGGGCGCGGCGGGGATGACCGCCGCCTCCCGCGCCCGCCGCCTCCAGCCGGACTCGCGGATCACCGTCTTCGAGCGCGGCGAATATGTATCCTTCATCCTCTGCGGCCTCCCCTACTTCATAGATGACATCATTGCCTCCCACGAGTCCCTCATCGTCTACACGCCGGAGTTCTTCGAGAAAGAGCGCCGCATCCAGGTGCGCACCGGGCACGAGGTCCGGCGCATCGACCCGGAACGGAAGCTGCTGGAGGTGGTGGACCTGCGCACCGGCCGCGACTTCACGCATGGCTACGGCAAGCTCGTCGTGGCTACCGGCGCCGAGGCCGTGCGGCCCCGGCTGGAGGGCATCGAGCTGAGCAACGTCTTCGTCGTGCGCTCCATCGATGACGGCCGATGGATAAAGGGCGCCCTGCAGGCGGGCGGCCTCCGCCACGCCGTCATCATCGGCGCCGGCTACGTCGGCCTGGAGATGGCCGAGGCGCTGACCGAGGCCGGGCTGAAGACCGTCCTCGTCGAGGCCACAGCCAGCGTCCTGCCGGCCAGCGAGCCGGAGATCGCGGAGGTCGTGGAGAAGGAACTGACGGACCACGGCGTCCAGGTGAGTAAGGAGGAGATGGTGGAGCGCCTGGAGGGCGACCACCGAGTCCAACGGGCCGTGACCTCCCGCGGCGAGTATCCCGCGGACATCGTCATCGTGTCGGTGGGCGCGCGCCCGTCCGTGGCCCTGTTCCGCGAGGCCGGCCTCGCCCTAGGCCTCACGGGCGCCGTGGCCACCAACGAGCGCATGGAGACAAACCTCCCGGGCGTCTACGCCGCCGGGGATGTGGCTGAGGCGCATCACCTGGTGACGGGCCAACCGGACTGGGTGCCGCTGGGTACTACCGCCAACAAGCAGGGGCGGGTGGCCGGAGAGAACGCGGCAGGAGGTAGCGCTGTCTTCCCGGGCATCGTGGGGACGGCGGCGGTCAAGGTGTTCGGCCTGGAGGTGGCCCGCACCGGACTGAGCGAGGCTCAGGCCCGCGAGGCCGGGTTCGACCCGGTCGCCGCGAGCATCGAGCACCCCAGCCACGCCGGCTACTATCCCGGCGCGACCCCGCTGCGGGTGAAGCTGGTGGCCGACAGGCCCAGCGGACGGCTGCTGGGAGGCCAGATCGTCGGCCGGGAGGCTGCAGCTAAGCGGATAGACGTGCTGGCCACGGCCCTCCATGCCCGGATGGACGTGGAAGCCATCATCGCTCTGGACCTGAGCTACGCCCCGCCCTTCGCCACTGCCTGGGAAGCCGTGCAGATCGCGGCCCAGCAGGTGGTGGGCAGGCTCCGGCGGCCCCAGCGTCCATCGAGCGCAGGACAGTAGTCGATCTCCTGAAAGGAGCGGACCGATGTTTGACGAAACGCGCTGCGACCGCTGCGGCGACTGCCTGGTGCGCTGTCTCTATGTGGACTACGACAGGGAGCGCGCTGCCTTCGAGATCGATGAGCTGATTGCGGGGCGGCCAGCGCCAATACTGTCGAGTTGCATCACCTGCCTCGCCTGCAACGAGTACTGCCCCACCGGCGCCCGTCCCTTCGACCTGATCCTGGAGCGCCAGGAGCAGTTCCGCTCCCTGGGCATCACGCCCGAGATGCTGGCCGCCGAGGAGGCGCGCTACGCGGCGACCGGTGAGGTGCGGGTGCTGGAGAACCAGGGGCGGGTCCTTTCGGCCTGCGTCTTCAGCTCCACCGATGCCGAGCTCTTTCAGGGCCGCTTGTTCGAGGGGCTTCCGACGGTGAGAGGACGCCACTTCTTCTGCTACATCCTGTTCGACCACCTGGGCGCGGGCTCGGTCACCCGTCGCCACGCACAGGCCTTCGTGGACAGCCTGGCGGCGACCGGCGCCCAGGAGGTCATCCTCTTCCACGATGACTGCTACGGCATGCTGGTGGACCGGGCGCCCCAGTTCGGCATCAAGGTCCCCTTCCGGCCGGTGCACGTCGTCGAATACCTGAGGGACTACCTCGAGGTGCACCGCCTGGACATCTCGCCTCTAGGTCTGCGCGTGGCCTACCAGCGGCCCTGCGCCTCGCGGATGTCGCCGGGCAAAGAGGATGCGGTGGACGCCGTCCTGGGGCTCATCGGCGTGGAGCGTGTCCAGCGCAGGTACGACCGCGAGAGATCTCTCTGCTGCGGCCTGGCAGCGACCATGTTCAGTCCGCAGGTGGCACCGGTCATCCGCCAGCGCAACCTGGATGACGCCGTGGAGGCGGGCGCGGAGGCAATGTGCTATCTCTGCCCCATGTGCCGCCGCGGGCTGGCCGACGACGCGCGGGCCCATGGCCTCGCTGGCTACCACATCATCGAGCTCGTGCGTATGGCCCTGGGGGAATTGCCTGTGCCTGCTTAGGGCTCCAGTCAATGCGCCGCGGGCTTGCCAATTCGTGGAGGCCTTTTGATTCCCTGGCGGAATCCTATGACCGCTGGTACGAGACGCCGCTGGGTTCCTTCTTCGACGGGCTGGAGCGGCAGGCGGTCTTTGACCTACTTGGCGCCGGCTACGGCGAGCCGGGCGAGGGGACAGGCCCCGATCAGTCGCACCGCTACGGGCGCTAGTCAGCCTCGGCGGAGCATCAAGGAGAGGCGAGAGCGATCTCGCCTCTCCTTCTGCCCGCCGCATCCGGAGCGCTCGCCCGGAGCCGCCAGTCTTCATACCATCCGGCCGACGCGAAGACCGTCCAGGGTGGAATCCAGCATCTTGCGCGGGGCCAGGGCCTGCCCGACAAGGTGGAGCTCGGGCACCTTGCCCTTGAGGTTCTCGTACAGGCGGTTGTTGGCCACGCTGCCCAGGGCCAGGACAACGGTGTCCACCCCTTCGATGATGCGCTCCTGGCGAGTAAGGATGTTGGCCGCCACCACAGTGTTCTCGCGCACTGCCTTTATCTGCATGCTGTTGGTTAGCACAGCCCCCTTCGTATACAGCCGCGATAGCACAAAGGCAAGAGTCAGCGGCTCTACCTGGAAGCCCGCTATCGCCCCCCACGGCACGAGCATCTCCA
>CAYGYF010000159.1:0-4061 GCA_964354065.1 uncultured Dehalococcoidia bacterium
AATGCGAGGGACACTTGGGACACTATAGTTACAGGAAACAGACTGTCCACTATTGTAATTAATGGCATTGTAATCTCGTCAATACGGTCAAAATTGTATGATAATAATTTACCATACTCCATATTATTATTAATAATTCTCTGGTGTGTACTATAGGAAGTTAGTGTCCTAGTGTCCCCCGTATATATATTTTGCGATATTGAATGAATTATTTGGGGGGACGGGGGGACACTAGCTATTTTCAAAGAATACAAAGTGTCCACGATTTTTTGGGCCAACTCATAATCTATGTCTTTTGGGCTTTCCAATAATCTTTTAATATTGAAAATTAAACATCGGCTACCAAGCGGTTCAAAGGGTCTATTTCTGCCAGCAAAAGCGCTGAAACCCCAAGTTTTTTTATAAATGAGCTGATTAGCATCTTTATTCATAAGTTTGTAATATTGTCCTTCTCTCTATCTTGTCAATATTAGATTCCAAAGATCCTCGTTAAGGTGCATGCCTTCTGTCTCATCCATAAGCAATGTAATCTTTGCAACATCTGCCTCATGCGCAAGCGCAGCAACAGTGCTTTTCCCGAAGCTAGACCGATCAACAATTTCATTGAGATATTCCATCAGCTTTGTTTTTCCTGAACCCTGGGGACCGTAAAACCATAGTTGAGGGTAAACATCAGTTTGTTCGTGCATATAAGTCAGCATAGTCCAAACAATCAAAACATCATAATCTTCCTGGTCCCATAACCAAAAGCCTCGCAAATATTTGTGCATCATTTGATAAAGCTCATCCATAGCTTCAGGAGTTATTTCTGCCTTGAGATTCTGTGCATAGGGTAATTTGAAAGGTACAGTCTTTGGTGGGACCAGAAGTTCTCCATCTAAATTTATTATAGAAGTTTCAATTCTTATTTTCCCTTCATCAACAGTCCAGAATGCAACTCCGCCATTGAATCTGCAAAGTTCCCAGAAAAATCCATTAAGCCAACCCGCAGCATACCATTCCTTTTTGATGGGTTGTTTTCCCCTTGGCTCAGAATAGATTTCCTTATATGGCATCAGCTTCCCTTAATTCTTTCCCATTTGGTAACCAAATCAGGCCTTTCTGCATAAACAACTGCGTTACCCAATCGTGGCATCGTTTACAAAGATGGATTCGCCAATAATCACATTTACAAATGCTTTGTGGAATTACATGATGTTCATCTACATATTCTTCATCAAATTCTGCTAGGCATCTTTTACACAAAAATTTATTCATCTTTTTCACCTCTGTGTTTTAGCATATATCTAACATGATATTCAAAAATATCCTTTAGTTCAGGCGGACTGCAATTATTATTGAATTCTAAAAGAGAATTCCAAATCTGCTCATCAGACCAGCCTTTCCGGCACATAGCTACAAAAAGCTTCCATCTACTGAAGTGGCGCATTCCCTGTTCTACGCCATTTTTAATCGCAGAATTTAGCCAATTATCGCTTCTACAAATCCTGCAGAAATTATGATTATGTGTCCAATCATGATCTTGGTGGCTTATCATCAGAAATTGGGCATTCATTCCAAAATGTTTTTCTATTTCCTCATCAAAACAATCCATGTGATATTTGTACTTGGCATTTTCTGTCAAAGGTTTTTCACAAAAAGCACAGATTCTTTCAGCCATTTTTAACCTCAGTAATCTGGCATTGTGCCAAAGGCAGCACCATGTGACCGTCCTTGAAATCATCCAAAACAATGCTGATATCAGTGATGTCTAAAACAATCCCCTGAAATCTAAGAATTTGGCCTGTTGGCAGGTTGTATCGTATAATGACAGTTTTTCCTATAAATGTTTTGATTGGTTCCATCAGCTCAATGCCTCCTAATCAGCCAGTCTTTCCATTTGGATTATCTTGTATAAAAGGATTTCTATTTTTCCTTTATTTGATTTTTAGTAGTCCGGTGAACTTCAACCCAGGTCCTGATCATATCCTGCCTTTGTGCCAAATCCATTGCTTTCCAAAGGGAATAATTTGATGTTATCATCTTGCTTACAAACCTGAATTCACCCCAGCTGACTTTTATCCCAAGAATTTTCATAAATCATGTGCCTCCCCTGCCAACAGCAATTCCAGCTTTTTAAAATATTGTTTTCTCTTGAAAATAATAACAAAATCAATAAGAAAATTACTTGTTTACTTTAGTAAACTAGTGTATTTAAATAACAAGTTATAAGGAAGAAGAATGGCAGACATCAAGAAGGAAGAAATTAAATGGAAGAAATGCCCAGGCTGCAACCGCAGCATCCCAGATTTCTGGACCTATGATGAAAGATGCGGCTGGAATGTTACAAAGGAAGTGGAGCAGAAGCTCATTGAAAACGAGGTTGAAATCAGGAATAAGCAGGCAATGGATTTTTTCCAGCAGAAATTTGAGCAGAGAGCAGACCTGTTGTTGCTATGCAGGGATTTTGTGCTTAAAAATTTTGAATTGAAAGATTTCCCAGACCACAGGACTTCACTGGTAAATTCCCTGTTCATTTCCCTGCAAGATAGGGAAAAATAAGGTGATGAGCGACATGGCAAATAGCGGATTGGCTGTGCAGGAAGTGTCTGTCTCCGAAGGTTTTCCGGCAGTGTTTTATGCATGTAGCCCATTCATTTGCGCAGCCGGGAGTTCTGCAGAACAGCCAATCCAATTCAGAATCAGAGATAATCCAAGGAGGCAAACCTATGACATTTAGAAGAAGCTGCAGTGGCTGCGGCAGAAGATTCAAAAAGCATGAAGTCGGCTATTTCATAGCCATTGCAGATGGGCTAAAAAACAGCCATAGGAAGCTTTACTGGATCTGCCAGAAATGCTTCATGGAAAAATGGAGGAGAGATTAAAATGAAAAAACAGCTTTTAAGTTCAGATAAAACATTTTTGGAATTCATGGGCATTTGTGGCATGCTAGGCTCTTTCTTTTTTTCAATGATAGATGCCGGTTTTGCAGGCATATTATTCCTGATAGGTTTCTTTTTCATAATAGCATCAAGGAATGAAGGCAAAATAACCATCTATGGAAATGATCTGAGCAAGGAGGTAAATTAAGATGAATCAATTAGACCGCATTGAATGCAATCAGGAATGCCATTTCTATTGCATTTGTTATGATATTCGCATAGCTGCCGGTCTGATAATCTCCCTGGTTTATTTTGCCTTATGCGGCTTTGATTCATATTTTTGGGGCTGGTTTCTATTGGTGATAGGATGGATTTGCCTTTTTGCTGTAGTTATTTTAATGATTAAGAGAAAAAAACAAATCAGGGCAATCCAGAAAGTTTATGCTAGGAGATGTAAATGAAAACCAGATGCGAGCATAATTATCTGGCCTTGGAAGATGTCAGCGCAGGCGGAGATATCCATACTCCAAAGAAAGCCAGGTATTATTGCGATAAATGCGAGCAATTAATTCGTCATAGGAGAAATGTGAAAAAGGATGAAAACATCACAGATATTGAGCATAAATGATGATGTGCATACAGCAATACTGACAAAGCTGCCAAAGAGAAAGCTAAGTGCTTATACCGAATTTCTTTATAAATGCATCATCAATGGCAGACTGCAGATTATTGAAACTGCTGAAGGATTAAAATTGGAGTTGATTAATAAAGATGGCTGATCCAAGATGGCACCAGGAAAGATGCCAATGCGAATGCCATAAGCGCAAATGCAGATGGTGTACTTATTGCACAATCATCGGAGACAGGCCCAAACCGGATAATCTGTGGTATAAGGTAAGGTAAAGAAGATGCCACGCAAAGCCCCAGACCATTATACGCCATTGAAGGAAAACGAATCATTAAAGCTCTGCATCTTTTGCGGGAAAAGATTTGAGAGTTGCATCTCTAAGGCTGACTGGTGTGGGCATTGCAAGAGGAAAAGAAAATGAACCTTCTCAAAAAGCTTGAGCAAATCCGAGATTTATTAATAGAACTAATTAAAGAGCTTGATGAACCTGCACAAAAACAACTTTATGATCGAATGCTGCGACAAGTCTGTCTGCATATAGGAGAATTGAAAAAACAAGAGGTTTCAAATGA
>CAYGYF010000160.1:0-4040 GCA_964354065.1 uncultured Dehalococcoidia bacterium
TGTCCCACATATCGCGGGCGGGGTGATCCTTGGGGATGCGGACAGCCTCGAAGTTATAGTAGTCCCATTCCACCTCGGGGCCTTCCACTACCTGGAAGCCCATGGCCACGAAGGCGGATAGGATGTCGCGGAGGGTCTGGGTGACGGGGTGGAGGCGGCCCACGGGCAGGGGCCGGCCGGGCAGGGTCACGTCCAGACGGCCGCGCTGGATGGCGGCGGCCACATCCGTCTGGCGCAGGTGGTCCTGGCGTTGGGCCAACGCTTCCTCCAGCTCCTGGCGGAGGCGGTTGGCGACGGCTCCCACCTGGCGGCGCTCCTCCAGGGACAGAGAAGCCAATCCCCGCAGGAGGAGATTCAGTCGGCTGCGGCGGCCCAGATGCGCAACGCGCCAGGTCTCCAGGGCCGACTCGTTGGCGGCGGCTGCCAGCTCGGCCTTGGCTGCGTCCTCGATCTGTCTCAGTTCTTGCAGCGGGGTAGAGGTCATGCGTGCCTAATCACTCTGGGGCCAGCGCTGGTATTATATTATCAAGCAACCTGGCTAGGTCAACGGCCAGGAGCGACTACGGCGGCAGACTAGGGGTTAGCCGCCCCCTTGCGCCTCTTGACATAGGTGGCGGTCGCGATATGATTTCGGTGCGCAGTGGCTAGATCGGGAAAGGAGACAGGGGATGGCAACGCGAGCGTACATCCTGATCGAGGCAGCGGTGGGCAAGGCGAAGCCGGTGGCCGAGGGCGTGAACATCATGAAGTTTCCCAACGCTAGGGTGGTTAGCGTCGATGCCGTGACGGGCCCCTACGATGTGATCGCCCTATTGGAGGCCGACGACCTGGATCGGCTGGGCACGGCCATCACCGATGGCATCCAGCAGGTGGACGGCGTTCAGCGCACCACCACCTGTCTCGTCGTGAAGCTGAGCTAGGGCGTATCCTGGCGGGCCTGCGGACCCGCGGATGCTACAGTAGAAAACCCATCAGCGGCTGCCTGACGGCCTCTGGCGGGCGGTGGCGGATTATGATCAGCGTCGACGAAGCCCTGGAGCGCATCCTTAGCTACGTCAGCGTCCTGGAGCCCGAGGAGAAGCCGGTCCTCGATGCTCTGGGCCAGGTGCTGGCTGAGGAAATCGTTGCTCCCTTCAGCATCCCGTCCCTGGACAACACGGCCATGGACGGCTACGCCGTCCAGGCGGCCAGCACCGCCGGCGCTTCCCCTTCCTCGCCCGTCGAGCTCGAGGTCGTCGGAGAGCTGGCGGCGGGGTACGTCTTCGATGGGGAGGTCACGCCGGGCACAGCCGTGCGGATCATGACCGGCGCCGCCATACCCAAGGGGGCCAACGCTGTGGTGCCCTTCGAGGAGACCGATGAGGCAGCCCATCAGGCTCCCACTGCTGCCCGCCGCATTCAGGAGAGGGTGCGAGTTCTCAAGGAAGTGGGGCTAGGGGCCAACGTCCGCCGCGCCGGCGAGGACATCCGCCAGGGCGAGCGGGTGCTGCCCACAGGCACCGTCCTGCGTCCGGCTGAGATCGGGGTGCTGGCCTCCGTCGGCCGAGCCAGCGTGAGGGTGATCCGGCGGCCTGTGGTGGCGGTGCTGTCCACGGGCGATGAGCTGGTGGAGGTGGGCGAACCCCTGCTGCCAGGGCGGATATACGACAGCAACGTCTACAGCCTGGCTTCGCTCGTCCAGCGCTACGGGGGCATCCCCAAGGTGCTGGGCATCGCCCGCGACACGGTGGAGGCGCTTACCGCCAAGATCCGCCAAGGGCTGGACGCCGACATGCTTCTCACCTCGGCGGGCGTGTCGCGGGGCGACTATGACGTGGTGAAGGACGTGCTGGCCCGCGAGGGAGAGATCGATTTCTGGACGGTGGCCATGAAACCGGGCAAGCCTTTGGCCTTCGGCTGTTTCCATACCAGCGACGGGCGTCGCATCCCCCATGTCGGCCTGCCGGGCAACCCGGTGAGTTCGATGGTCTCCTTCGAGCTGTTCGTGCGGCCGGCCATGCTCAAGATGATGGGCAAGCGCCACTGGGGGCGGCCCACCCTGCGCGCCGTCACCAGGGAGCGTATCGTCAACCGGGGGGAGTCCCGCCGCCTGTTCAACCGCTGCATCGTCACCGAGGAGGACGGCCGCTACTACGTCTCCCTCACCGGGCCTCAGGGTTCGGGCATCCTCAGCTCCATGGTTGCCGCCAACGCCCTGACGGTCATCCCCGAGGGGGTGGAGGTGGTGGAGCCGGGAGAGGAGATCGAGGTGATGATGCTCGATTGGAGTCACGGCGAGGAGTGGGGCACAGATCGGGCGGTCTCGTGGTAGAATTAGACACCTAAAGCAGCGCCTAGCGGGAAAGGAGTCGAGCATGCCTACGTACGTCGTTCTCTATCGCTTCACTGACGAAGGGTTGAAGAACGCCAAGGATACGGTCAAGAGGGCCCGTGAGATCCGGAAGCAGAACGAAGAGCGGGGCTTTCGCGTCATCGGGACCTACTGGACCCAGGGGGCGTACGACCTCGTCTCCGTCGTCGAGGCACCGGACGAGGAAGCGATGGTGTCAGGCCTGTTCAACATCGCCGGGGCGGCAAACGTCCACAGCGAGACGCTGCGCGCCTTCACGGACGCCGAGATGGAGCGCATCCTGGCGCGCGGCTAGCCGGCCGAGCGACGGCCCACCGCCCGCTGTCATCCAGGAGGGGCCGATGGCCGAAGAGAAGATGCCGCACGAAGAGGTGGAGGACGAGGTGGAGGTGCTGGTGGATGGTATGCCTCTAGGCATGGTGTCCTTCGTGCGGACGATCCTCGCCACAGTGGTAGTGGGGCTGGTGACGTCCCTGAAGGGGGCGGAGAAGGCGCGGGAGATTCAGGTGAACGTGCGGCGTAGGCGGCCCTAGCGGGCCACCCCGAATGTAGCGTATCGCCCGCTGGCCTCACCCCACTGCGCGTCGATCGCGTTGACCCGGGCGCCGCGCGGCCCTTGGCGCAGGTACTCCAGGAGCTGCTCCAGCTTGCCCCGCTCGCCCTCGGCCACCACCTCCAGCGAGCGCATGTCGGGTAAGTTGCGCACGTAACCCCGCACGCCCAGAAGGTTAGCCCGCCTCCACACAAAGTCGCGAAAGTTCACGCCCTGCACGCGGCCGCGGACGATGGCGTGCAGAGAGACATCGGAGGACGGGTCAGGCGTCTCGCTCATGGCTCTATCAGCCGGAGGCTTCGGCCGGAGGCCGACCCGCCTCTGGCGGGGATGCGCCGCTGGCGGGAACGGACACTAGCTGCGTCACCACCTCTTCCACCAGGCTCGGCGGCACGTCGTTCCGAATGACCGTGCGGCCGATGCCCTCCAGGAGCACCCAGCGGACGGCGCCGCCCTTGACCTTCTTGTCCAGAGCCATGGCTGCCAGCACCTTTTGCAGATCCACCCCGCTGGCCCGCAGGGGCAGGCCGAACCGGGCGATGAGGGTGTCCTGCCGCTGGGCCACGTCGGCGGGCAGCAGGCCCAGGCGACAGGCGATCTGGGCGGCGCCTGTCATGCCCACGGCCACCGCCTCGCCGTGGAGAAGGCCGGCGTAGTCGGCAGCCGTCTCCAGGCCGTGGCCGATGGTGTGACCGTAGTTGAGGATGGTGCGGCGGCCGGTCTCCTCCCGCTCGTCCTCGCTCACGACCGCTGCCTTGAGGGCGATGCTGCGGCTGATGACCTCGGTCGTCACCTCGGGCTCCAGGCGGCGGATGGCGTCGGCGTTCTCCTCCAGCAAGCGCAGGAGCTCCTCGTCGAGGATCAGGGCGTGCTTGGTGACCTCGGCCCAGCCGGCGGTGAGCTCTCGCGGCGGCAGGGTCTGGAGGACGGAGACGTCAGCCAGGACCAGACGCGGCTGGTAGAAGGCGCCGATGAGGTTCTTGGCCTCCTTGTGGTCGACGGCGACCTTGCCGCCGACGGCGGCATCGACCATGGCCAGGAGGCTGGTGGGGACGTGGACGAGGGGCAGGCCGCGGGCGTAGGTGGCGGCGACGAATCCGGCCAGGTCGCAGACCATGCCGCCGCCCAGGGCCACAA
>CAYGYF010000161.1:0-4014 GCA_964354065.1 uncultured Dehalococcoidia bacterium
CCACGCGCAGCCAGCTGCGGGGGCGTTGAGCCACTAATTCGTTTATGACCATAAGCCCTGCAGCTACGTTGACTGAGATGGTGAGGGTCTTACAGGCTGAAGGCGAGGGCTGTCTGGCGGAGGCCATCGCCGTGCTGAAGGGCGGCGGAGTGATCGCCTATCCGTCGGACACCGTGTACGGGCTGGGGGCGGCGGCCAGCGACGACGGGGCGGTGCGGCGGCTGTTCGGCGTCAAGGGCAGGGCAGGGGAGAAGGCGCTGTCGCTGCTGCTGGCCGATTTTGAGGATATGGCCCCTTTGTGCGCCGAGGTTCCGGCGACGGCAGAGCTCCTGGCCGGGCGCTTCTGGCCGGGGCCTTTCACCCTGGTGCTCAAGCGGTCGCCTCAGTTCCACAGCCTGGCCCTGGGCGGCGGCGACAGCGTGGCGGTGCGGGTGCCGGACCATCCCTTCCTGCGGGAGCTGATCCGGCGTCTGGGGGAGCCGATCACCGGCACCAGCGCCAATCGGTCGGGGCAGCCGGCCTGCCGCAGCGCCCAGGAGGTGGAGCGGGAGCTGGGGGAGGCGGTGGACCTGATCATCGACGGCGGGCCGAGTGGGGCAGGGCAGGAGTCGACGGTGATTGACATAACATCTGGCACACTGAAGATTGTCCGTGAAGGGGCGATAGGGCGTGAGGAGGTGGAAAGGGTGGCGAGGGCGGCCTGGGCTACCTAGGGAGCATGGCGTGGGTGAGGAATCTAGGTGTGATGGTTTTGACGATGGCTGTGGTGGCGGGGTTGGGCGGGGGCTGTGGGGAGAGCGAGCCGGAGGAGCCGCTGGTGGCGTCGGACGAGCTGCGGGCGCAGATCGTGGAGGCGGTGTCGCCGGTGGGCATGATCTTTCACGCGAAGATGAAGTTCGTGTCGGCAGACGAGTCATCTCCAACCGAGGTGGTGGAGGTGTGGATCGACGGAGCAAACAAGCGGGCGCGGCGGGAAAACCGCGTTCATGGTGAGCCAATCGTCGAGGTGTTTGCGGACGCCCGAAGCTGGAGTTATGACCCGCAGGATAACAGGGTGGACACGCACCAGTGGGCCTCCCCCGAGCAGCTGGCGGAGATGCCGGTGCAGAGCCCGGGCGTGTTCGCGCTGCCTTACGTGCGTGAGCTGCTAACGGGGGATGAATGGCGGATATTGGACGAGAAGTCGGAGGGCGGGCGGCACTTCCTGGTTGAGACGAAACGGGTGCAGAGGACGGCGGACGAGGACCACGCGGCGGGCACGGTGTTTATGATGACCGTGGAACTGGACAAGAAGACCCTGCTGCCGGTGCGGGAGAGGCATAGGGTCATCCAGCCGGATGGCGAGGAGCGGGGGATCGGAACAGTGGAGTTCCAACGCACGGAGTACCTTTCCCCGGATGAAGTTCCGCCGGATCTGTTCTCGCCCGAATCGCTGAACGAGTTGGTGGAGCCTCGGTGAGTGGCGCAGGGGAAGGCGGAGTCCGGGGCATGCGTATCGCCATCGGCAGTGACCATCGCGGGTTCGCCCTGAAGGAGGCGCTGAAGGAACTGCTCGGCGATCTGGGGCACGAGTGGGTGGACTTCGGCTGCCAGGACGAGGAGGCGGTGGACTATCCGGACATCGCTCGGCCGCTGGCGGAGGCGGTGGCCCGAGGGGAGTTCGGGCGGGGCATCCTCATTTGCAGCAACGGCATCGGCATGAGCATCGCCGCCAACAAGGTGAAGGGGGTGCGCGCCGCCCTCTGCCATGACAGCTTCGCCGCTCGCCTGGCCCGCCAGCACAACGACGCCGGCATCCTCTGCCTGGGCGGTTGGTGCATCGGTCGCGGCGTGGCGGAGGAGATCGTGCGGACGTTCCTGAGCGCGGAGTTCGAGGGAGGGCGGCACGTCCGCCGCATCGAGAAGATCAAGGATATGGAGTCGTAGGAGGTGTCCCGTGTCGCTGGCAAGGACATTCCGCTATCTGGCACTTGGGCTGGTGGTGGGCGCTGGGGTGGCTGGAGGGGCCGCCTATGCCCTGTTGCAGCGCAGCCTGCCGCCGCGCAGAGGGACCTTGCGCCTGAAGGGCCTGAGCGGCTCGGTGAAGGTCATCCGCGATCGCTGGGGGGTGCCCCACATCTTCGCTGAGAGCGGTAGGGACGCCGTCTTCGCTCAGGGCTACGTGCACGCCCAGGACCGGCTGTGGCACATGGAGCTAGCGCGGCGGATGGCCTCGGGCCGGCTGGCCGAGGTGTTCGGGCCGGCGGTGGTGGAGGCCGACCGCCTGCTGCGGCGAGTGGGGCTGCGTCGAGCCGCCCAGGCGGAGGTGGACGGCCTGGCCGAGGTGGCCAGGGAGATGGAGGAGGCCTATGCAGCGGGGGTGAACGCCTTCCTGGAGGGCAACGGGAACCGCCTGCCGCCGGAGTTCCTTTTGCTGCGCTTCCGGCCGGAGGCGTGGACGGCGGTGGACAGCCTGGCCATCGGCAGGCTCACAAACTGGAGTCAATCGGGCAACTGGGACACGGAGATCGTGCGCTCCTGGGTGGTGGAGCGGCTGGGCCCGGAGGCGGCGGCTCAGGTGGAGCCGGCCTATCCGGCGGGGGCGCTCCTGATCGTGCCGCCGGGGGCCGAGTCCAGCGGTCTGGGAGTGCCGCTGCTGGAGGAGCTGCGCAAGGTGCAGGAGCTGGTCGGCGTCAGAGGGGGTGGCAGCAACAACTGGGCGGTCGATGGTGAGAAGTCGGTGACGGGCAAGCCGCTCCTGGCCAACGATCCGCATCTGCCCCTTCAGCTGCCCGCCGTCTGGTACGAGGTGCACCTGAACGGCGGCGGCCTGAACGTGGCTGGCGTCTCCCTGCCCGGTGTGCCGGGAGTGATCATCGGCCACAACGATCGCATCGCCTGGGGCATCACGGTGACGTTCGCTGACGGCGATGACCTGTTCGTGGAGCGGATCAATCCCGACAACCCCGGCCAGTACGAGTACCAGGGCCAGTGGCTGGACGGCGAGTTGGTGCGGGAGGAGATCCGCGTGCGCGGTCGGCGGGAGCCGGTGGTGGAGGAGGTGCTGGTGACCCGCCACGGGCCGGTGATCGGCCCCAGCGTCCCGGGCGAGGAGCGGGCGCTGGCCCTGCGCACCGTGGCCGCCGAGCCGAGCCAGCACGCCCAGGCCCTGCTCCTGTTGAACGGCGCTGGCAGTTGGGAGGAGTTCCGGGAGGCCCTGCGCCTGTGGCCGGCCCCTTCCCTAAACTTTGTCTACGCCGACGTGGACGGCAACATCGGCTATCAGATGACTGGCCTGGTGCCTCTGCGGGCTAAGGGGCAGGGCCTGGTGCCGTCGCCGGGCTGGACGGGTGAGTACGAGTGGACGGGCTTCATCCCCTTCGATGAGCTGCCGTTCGTGTTCAATCCGCCGGGCCACTACGTAGCCAGCGCCAACAACAAGATCGTGGAGGACGACTATCCCTACTTCCTGAGCGCCGAGTACCTTGACCGCTATCGCATCCAGCGTATCGTCGAGCTGCTGGAGGCCAAGGAGAAGCTCTCCCTGGAGGACATCCGGGCGATGCACGGCGACGTCTACTCGATCCCCGGGCGGGAGCTGGCCCAGCACCTGCTCACCCTTGAGCCCGCGGATGAGGACGCCAAGCGGGCCCTCAACTTCCTGCGGGTGTGGGACTGCCAGCTCTCGGCGGACAGCGTGGCGGCCACCATCGTGGAGGCGTTCTTCCTGCACATGCTGCGCAACACGGTGGCCGAGAAGTTGGGACCCTTCACGGAATACTTTGTCGGCAAGGAAGTGCACCCGGCCGTGCCCGATACCACCTACTTCTCTCGCTCCGCCTCCTGGCTTCTCGGCCTGATGAGGGAGACGCCGCCCGATTGGTTCCCCGGCCGGAACTGGCGGGAGGTGATGGAGCAGAGCCTGACGGAGGCCATCGGTGCGCTGCGGCGCCAGCTCGGCGAGGACATGTCGCGCTGGAACTGGGGCCGGGTTCACTACGCGCCCTTCGAGCACGTGCTGGGTCGGATGCGCCC
>CAYGYF010000162.1:0-4002 GCA_964354065.1 uncultured Dehalococcoidia bacterium
ATCACCGGCGCCGGCTACAGCTTCGCCGACGGCCTGGGCCAGTCGGGCATGAAGGGAGTAAACGACGGCAACGGCTTCGCCTTCATCGACCACATCGGCAACGTCTGCCCCAGCGGCTTTCTGATGATGCCGGCGGGCAACCTGCGCCAGCAGTCGTTCATCGACATCTACCGCGACTCGCCCCTGTTCCGGGAGCTGCGCGACTACACCAAGCTCAAGGGGAAGTGCGGCCTGTGCGACTTCCGCGACGTGTGCGGCGGCTCGCGGGCGCGTGCCTTCGCCATGACAGGCGACTACCTGGAGTCGGACCCGTACTGCGTGTACGTTCCGCCCGCGGCCCGCGAGGCGGGGATGGCGCCACCCCAGAAGGCCGAGGGCGGCTGGTTCATCCCCCTGGCGGCGAGGCGGTAGGCTCTTGCCCGCCATGACTATCGAACTAGACCGGAACGACAGGCTCCTGATCAACCACCTTCAGGGCGGCTTCCCCCTCTGCCCGCGGCCGTACCAGGAGGTGGGCGAGCGGCTGGGGCTGAGCGAGGAGGAGGTCATCGCCCGCCTGCGCCGGCTGCTGGAGGTGGGCGCGCTCACACGATTGGGCGCCATCCTGGATGCGCCTCGCCTGGGGGGCGAGCGCACGCTGGCCGCCATGGAGGTGCCGCCCGAGCGCCTCGACGAGGTGGCGGCGGCGATCAACCGGCACCCGGAGATCAGCCACAACTACCAGCGAGAGCATCAGTTCAACGTCTGGTTCGTCGTCTCCTCCGAGGACCCGACAGCCGTCCGGCGCGTCCTCAACGAGATCGAGGCGGAAACAGACCTGAGCATCATGAACCTGCCCAGCCTGGAAGAGTATTATGTCGAGTTCCGTTTTCCGCTGCCGGTGGACTAAGCGTAGCTGCAGGGCTTTAGCCCTGCCCACAGCAGGCCTCGTTCGCGCAGGCCTGAAGGCCTGCAGCTACGGGTACGCCCGGAGGACGCGGCGAGGATGATCGGGGAGGAGGAGCGTCGCCTGCTCCTGCTGGTGCAGGAGGGCATCCCCCTGGTACCCCAGCCCTACCGGGCCCTGGCCGAGCGGCTGGGCAGCAGCGAGGAGACGGTGCTGGCCGTCCTGCGCTCGCTCATCGAACAGAGGAAGATCAAGCGGCTGGCCGCGGTGCCCAATCACTACGCCCTGGGCATCACTGCCAACGCCATGGTGGTGTGGGACGTGCCCGACGAGCAGGTCAGCGAGATCGGCCGACGCCTGGGACAGCAGGCGGAGGTGACTCACTGCTATCGGCGGCCGCGCCACCGGCCCCACTGGCCCTACAATCTGTTCGCCATGGTGCACGGCTTCAGTCGCCAGGAGGTGCTGGCCACCGTCGATCGCATCAGCCGCGAGGTAAGCCTGGAGAAAATGCCGCGGGAGGTCATCTTCAGCACCCGCATCCTGAAGAAGCAGGGCACTCGGGTGCAGGCAGCAGCCGCTGAGGACTAAGGGGAGAGGCGTGCCCAGGGTCAAGGTGAACGACATCGAGATCTACTACGAGGTGCGCGGGCGGGGCGAGCCGCTGGTGCTGATCATGGGCCTGGGCGCTCACACCAAGGGCTGGGACATGCAGGTCCCCGCCTTCAGCCGCGAGTTCCGGGTGGTGGCCTTCGACAACCGCGGCGCCGGCCACAGCGACAAGCCGGCCATGCACTACACCATTCCCCTGTTCGCCGACGATACTGCCGGCCTCATGGATGCCTTGGGCATCGAGGCCGCCCACGTCTACGGCCAGTCGATGGGTGGCCTCATCGCCCAGGAGCTGGCCCTGCGCCACCCTGAGCGGGTGCGAACGCTGGTCCTGGGCTCCACGCTCTGCGGCGGCCGCGATTCGGTCGCCCCGGCGACGGAGCACATCTCCCGCCTGGTCGCCCTCAACGGCATGGACCCCGTGGAGGCGGCGGAGAAGGGCCTGCCCCTGCTGTATAGCGAGGAGTTTATCGCCCAGAAGCGGGAGGAGCTGATCCAGCGGTCGCTGGCCGAGGCCCACCTGCGGCCGCCGCCTGATGCCTTCAGCCGGCAGATGCTGGCGGCCATGCATCACACCACCTGCGACCGGCTCTCCCAAATCCGCTGCCCGACCCTGGTCATCGCCGGCAGTGACGACAAGATCGTGCCGGCCGCCAATTCCCGCATCCTGGCCGAGCGCATCCCTGGCGCCCGGCTGGTAGTGCTGCCCAAGGCGGGCCACGGCTATCTGGTGGAGTGCGCCGAGGAGTCCAACGCCGTCGTTCTCGATTTTCTGCGAGCCGGAGGCCGGCCCTTCGACTCCGCTCAGGGCAGGCCCCGCCGCCGGAGCCGCGTCCTCAAGTCCGCCGGGGGCGGATCAGCCCCCTTCGACAGGCTCAGGGCAGGCTCTGGTTGAAGCCATGGCCAGGTACTTCACTCTCGCCGAAGCCAACAGCCTGCTGCCCCGCCTTCGCCAGTGGCTGACCCGCATGCAGGCCAAGAAGCGCCGCCTGGACCAGGTGCAAGAGAAGCTGGTCGAGCTGGCCATCAAGGCTGCGGGAAACGGGCGTCTCGTGGAGAAGGAGCTGAACGCCGCCGAGCAGGAAGCCGAACGGCTGGCGCGGGAAGTCGACAAGTGGGTGGAGCGGATCAGCGCCCTGGGCTGCGAGGTGAAGGACGTCGAACGGGGTCTCGTGGACTTCCTTGCCCGCAGGGAGGGGCGAGAAGTCTACCTCTGCTGGCAGCTCGGGGAGGAAGAGGTCGCCTTCTGGCACGAACTCCAGGGCGGGTTTGCCAGCCGCCAGCCGTTGTAGCCGCATGGGTACGGGGGCCTCTCGACCAGTACGAATCGCCCACGCCTTCGGCAACAGCCGTCGGCGGCTGGCTCGCGCCCTGGAGGGGCCGGTGGACCTCATCGAGACAGACGTCTGGTTCGAGGACGGCAGGACGATCGTCCGCCACGAGCGCAAGCTGAGGCGGCTGCCGATCTTGTTCGACAAGAAGCCGGAGTCGGCGGGCGAACGAGGGCCGGGGCGCTTCGGCATATCATTGGGGAAGTGGTACATCAAGGTCGATACGAGCGTCCTCCCCCTGCGTGAGGTCATGGCCAGGAGCAAGGGGCGGCGAGGCCTGCTTCTGGACCTGAAGGGGGCCTATCGGGGCGAGGAGGTGGCCTTCGCTGGCGCCCTGGTGGAGCTGGTGGCATCGACGGGGATGGAGCATGAAGTAGCCTTCTGCGGCCAGAACTGGCGGCTCCTGAAGCGGGTGCGCCGGCTGGCCCCCCACCTGGCGGTTCACTATTCCATCGACAACACCGCCCAGCTCGCAGCGTTCCGGAGGATGCAGGAGGGCGATCCCATCCGCCGCATCTGCCTGCGCCAGTCGCTGCTGGACGAGTCTCTGGCCCACAGCCTCCAGGCCCTGGGCGTGACGACCGTCTACACCTGGACAGTGGACGACCTGCGGCGAGCCCAGGAGCTGCTGGAGCTGGGTGTGGAGGGGATCATCAGCAACAGCCTGGAGCTATTGGGGCTGCTTGGGCCGGAGGCTGACGCGCATCTGGCTGAGAGCCCGCCCTGAGCCTGCCCTGAGCGCGATGTAGTAGTAGCGGAGGCCTTCAGGCCTCCATGACATGCCTTCAGGCCTTAAACAGAATAGATTTCCCTGCGGATTGAAATCCACAGCTTGGCTCGAAGCTGCGGGTTTTCCCGCCAGAGGCGGGTCCGCCTTCGGCGGAAACCCGCAGAGAGCAACTAAATTCTTGATGACCTTCAGGCCTCCATGACATGGGGTGGAAGCCTAAAAGGCTTCCGCTACTTGTCGAAGAGGCTCCGCCCCAGCAACGGCCGCTCTAGGTTCGGCGCGGTATCACATGGACGGCGGTGGCCTTGAAGGAGGCCAGGGCTTCGTCGCCCACTCCCAAGCCCAGTTCCTCCAACGATTGCTTGGTGATGAGGGCCACCAAGGTGAAGCCGCAGTCGAGCACCACCCGCACCTGACCGCCGACCGTCGTTATGCGGCGGATG
>CAYGYF010000163.1:0-3982 GCA_964354065.1 uncultured Dehalococcoidia bacterium
GCCGAAGGCGCCCTTGATATCGCCCGCCGCCGAGCGGGGGAGCCAGGCCTGCTTCAGCTCCTCGCTGCCGCCGATAACGATGGGCTGGGTGGAGAGGGTGGGGAGAACGAGGATGAGGCCAGAGGCGGAGCAGTACTTGCTTATCTCCTCCACGGCCAGGGCCAGGGCCAGGAAACCGGCGCCGCCACCGTCATAGGCGGCTGGGACGGTCAGGCCCAGAAGCCCGGCCTGGCGATAGATGGCGAAGATGTCGTCGGGGTACTGCCCCTCCTCATCGATCTGGGCTGCGCGCGGCTGCACCCGCTCGCGGGCGATGCGGCGGGCGGTGTCGCGGATGAGGCGATGGGCGTCGGTCAGTTCGTAGTCCATGTTGCTATGCCTCCTTGATGGTGGTGCCTTGGAAGGGGCCTGTCATCAGTGCTGCGCAGACAGGGTCGTCACGCAGCCCCCAGTATAGCGACGATGTTCCCCCAAAAGCTACCAATAATTCCCCCGCTTTTAACTTCCGCTTGAGCCAAGACGTTCTTATGATTAGGGTGGTGAGGAGCCACCTGTCTATTGGTTGCACGGGGGATGGGTGAACTGGCTCCACTTATGGCTGGCGGGGCCTTGTTTCTTTTCTGAGTGGCCCGGTAGAGCGAGATGACCTACAAACCGATTAGCGACTATGGGGTCATCGGCGATATGCACTCGGCCGCCCTGGTGAGCAAGGGCGGTTCCATCGACTGGCTATGCTTCCCGCGCTTCGACTCGTCCAGCGTCTTCGCCGCTATCCTGGACTATGAGCGGGGCGGCCGCTTCGCCATCCAGCCGCCGGGCTACTATCACTTCTCTCAGACCTACCTCGACGATACCAACATCCTGGTCACCTCTTTCCGGACGGACGAGGGTCGCGCCAGCGTCACCGACTTCATGCCGGTCGCCGAGGACATCACTGTCTCGGAGCACGAGGTCATTCGCCTCGTGCGCTGCGAAAGCGGCCGGGTGGATCTGGAGTGCCTGTTCCAGCCGCGCCTGGACTACGGTCGCGCTGCTACCAGCTTGACTGCCGCCGCCCACGGGGTCCTGGCCAGGAACGGCAGTGGTAACCTGAGCCTGGCGTCGGCGGTGCCCTTCCGGGTCGAGGACGAGACGGCGCGGGCTGCCTTCAGCCTGCGGGCGGGGGAATCGGCAGCTTTCGTGCTGCGCTGGGACGAAGAGAATCCGCGGCCGCTGGCCGACTACGATATCCACGGCAAGCTCGGCAGCACCGAGGCCTACTGGCGGACGGTGGCTGGCGACTGGCGCTATCAGGGGCGGTGGGCAGACGCGGTCAAGCGGTCGGGGCTGGCTCTGCATCAGCTCCTCTATGCTCCTACGGGCGCCATCTGCGCGGCTATCACTACCTCCCTGCCTGAGAATCTAAGCAGCGATCGCAATTGGGACTACCGCTACTGCTGGCTGCGCGATGCTGCCCTCACCCTGGACGTCTTTAATCGCCTGGGGCACACGGCCGACACCTCCCCCTTCATGGGCTGGGTGGGTAGCTTCTTCCGGGACTCGCCCGACGGGGTGCAAACCCTGTATGGCATCGGCCGTGAGACGGAGATCCAGGAGTATGTCCTGGACCACCTCGAAGGCTACCGCGGCTCGCGGCCGGTGCGCGTCGGCAACGCCGCCGCCAAGCAGTTTCAGTTGGACATCTACGGAGAGGTGCTTCTCTCCTTCGCCTCCTACTATCGAGCGGGCGGCCACATCGACGACACTCTCTGGCATCTGACGGAGACGCTGGTGGAGGCGGCCGTCAACAACTGGCGCCTGCCTGACCACGGCATCTGGGAGGTGCGGGCCGAGCCACGCCAGTTCGTCTACTCCAAGCTGATGTGCTGGGTGGCAGTGGACCGGGGCATCCGTCTGGCCAAGGCCCTGGGCAGACCGGCGGATGTGCAGCGCTGGCAGCAGGCGAGGAGGGCTATCCGAGAGGACATCCTGGCCAACGCCTGGAGCGAGCGGGCGGGCGCCTTCGGCCAGTCCTATGGGTCCGACGTTCTGGATGCCAGCCTTCTGTTCATGCCGATGGTGGGCTTCTTGCCCGTCAAAGACCCGCGCATGGAGGCTACTATCCTGCGTATCCAGCAGGAGCTGTCGGTGAACGGCCTGGTGCGCCGCTATCTGCCCTGGCAGGTGGACGACGGCTTGGCCAGCGACGAGGGCACCTTCACGATGTGTACCCTGTGGCTGGTGGGCTGCCTGATCCAGTTGGGGCGCCTGGAGGAGGCCCAGCGGCTGTTCGAGAAGGTGATCTCCCTGCGCAACCACGTGGAACTCTTCTCGGAGATGGTGGACGCAGAAAGCGGCGAGTTTCTCGGCAACTACCCGCAGGCCTTCACCCACATCGCCCTCATCCACACCACCCGCAGCCTCGACCGCGCCCTGCGCCAGGCGGAACTGGGCAGGGCCAGCGCTCGCTAGGGCCGCGATGACTCCTCTGGCTGGCACTTTCCCCGCTACCGTCACGCCCTTCAGCCAGGGCGGGCGCCGGGTGGACCTGGATTGGATCGGCGGCCACCTGGCCTATCTGGAGAGGCGGGGCGCCGACGGCGTGCTGGCCGTGGGCACCAACGGCGAGGGGCCGTCCCTCTCTCTGGCCGAGCGGAAGCAGGTCATCGATGCCGTCCTGGGGCAGCGGGGTCAGTTGGCCGTGATGATCGGCGCAGGCTGCGCCGCCCTACCGGAGACCATCGAGCTGTGCAGTTACGCTCTGGAGAGCGGCGCCGACGCTGTCCTGATCGTGCCGCCGTTTTATTTCAAGGCCGTGCCTGGAGAAGGGCTCAGGGCCTACTATCAGGCGGTGCTGGCCGCCCTGCCCAGCGGACGCAAGGTCTTCCTGTACAACATCCCCAGCCTTTCTGGGGTGGAGATCACCGTGGAGTTGGTGGACTTCTTGCTGGACAAGTTCGCCGACAAGCTGGCGGGGGTAAAGGACACCAGCGGCCGCCTGCCCACCCTGCGGCAGTTCGTCAGCCGCTATCCCAGTCTGGTGGTGTTCTGCGGCAGCGACGGCCTGGTGGCCCAGGGCTACCGCCTGGGGGCTGTGGGGGCGATCTCGGCGGTGGCTAACGTCTTCCCCGATTTCCTAAATGTGGCGGCTCGGGCTCATACCAGCAAGGAGCGAATCGAGGCCCAGTCGGCCATCAACCGCGTCCGGGAGCTGACCAAGGATCTCCCCTCGCCGAGCGCCATCAAGCACCTGTTGCGCATCGTGGCTGGCCTACCCCAGACCTACGTTCGGCCTCCCCTGCGGGACCTGACGGCGGCGGAGGCGGCCGAGCTGGAGCGACGGGTAGGGGAGATGGGGTTGGGGTAGGGCGAGGGAAGGCGGCTCGCTCCAGTCATATCCTGTTGCGGTTGCCGTCACCCTGAGCAGTGCGAAGGGTCTGGCATACTGCGCCCGGATGTCGCTGCAACTCGGTGATAGAACAGTCTAGCCTACCCCTACGCCGGCAGCGTCTTCTCCTTCCGCCGAAAATAACACCGGTCGCCTTCATAACGTCTTAACATTTACCTCCTACCATGTTCCTCAGGATAGGCATGAGAAAGGAGGTTAGACCATGTTCAAACCGAGGATGATGCGCATAGGGCTGCTGGCGGCGCTGGCCGTGATGGCGGTGGCTGGAGTGCTGGTCTTCCGCGCCGTCGATAGCGGTTCCAGCGCTTCGGCGGCGCCGGGAGCCCAGCAGTCGGAAGGGAAGGCGTGGCTGGGCGTGCTCTTTGCTCGCACGCCCGACGGTCTCACCATCGCCCAGGTGATAGCCGATAGCCCCGCGGATAAGGCGGGCCTGAAGCGCGGCGACGTCATCAAGGCTGTGAACGGCACGGCGGTCGAGACCGCACAGGAGCTGCGCGACCAGCTCAAGGACAAGCAGGTCGGCGACACCGTCACCCTGAACATCGACCGCGACGGTCAGACGCAGGACGTGAGCGTGACCCTGGAGGCACAGCC
>CAYGYF010000164.1:0-3961 GCA_964354065.1 uncultured Dehalococcoidia bacterium
GGCCCTCCATCGCGTCGGGCAGCCAGACGTGCAGGGGGAACTGAGCCGACTTGCCCATCGCCCCGGCGAACACGCCGACCGCCAGCCAGGTAAGGATGACATCGCCGATGGCGCCGGCCATGGCCATCTCCTGGATGCGGGGGATATCCAACTCCCCGGTCTGCGACCAGATGAGGATGATCGCCGTCAGGAAGCCGAGGTCGCCCAGACGGGTGACGATAAACGCCTTGGTGGCCGCCGCCCTGGCTGCTGGCCGCTCGAACCAGAAGCCGATGAGCAAGTACGAGCAGAGGCCCACCATCTCCCAGAAGACGTACAGCATGATCAGGTTCTCGGCCAGGACCAGCCCCAGCATGGAGCCGGTGAACAGCGACATGAACGCGTAGTAGCGAGAGTAGCCGGGGTCGCCGTGCATGTAGCCCTGAGAGTAGACCTGCACCAGGAAGGACACGGAGGTCACCACCATCAGCATGATGGCCGTCAGGCCATCCACCGTCAGGCCCAGGTTCACCGTCAACGGCCCGATGGTCAGCCACTGGTGGGTGGCGAAGGCCAGGTCGCGCCCGTCCTCCTGGATGACGCTGTCCAGCACCCACAGGGAGAGGAGGAAGGAGAGGCCAACCGCCGCGATGGTGATGTAGCCGCACCAGCGCGGCCAGGGACGGGCGAACAGGCCGATGATGACGAAGGAGGAAATAGGAACCAGGAAGATGGCCCAGACGACAGCTTCCGGCACGGTGTTCAGCATCTAGATCTTCCTGAGGATCTCACGGGCCACGTGAAGCTTACCCTGGGACACGTACAGCTTGCGGGGCTCCAGGTCGCCAGCCTCCGCCCACTCCCCCGACAGAGGCACCACTCGCACCGCCAGGCCCTCGGCGCTGAACAGCTCCTTCCAGGCCTCCGCTATGTACGCGTTCCTGACCTCCATAAGCTCGACCCACATAGCCCCTACCACCTGAGCAGGTTGATCTGGTCGATGTCGATAGTCCCGCGGTTGCGATAGACCACCACCGCCAGGGCCAGAGCCACCGCCGCCTCGGCCGCCGCCACCGTGATCACGAACACCACGAAGACGTGGCCGGCGATGGGCTGAGGCGATTCCACGAAGCGAGAAAAGGCGATCAGGGTGAGGTTAACGGCGTTGAACATGAGCTCGATGCCCATGAGGATGCCCACCACATTGCGCTTGGCCAGCGCCATATAGAGGCCGATGGAGAACAGGAGCACCCCCACAGTGAGATAGTGGCCTAGCTGCACCTCCATCCCTCAGTCCTCCCGCACCAGCACGATGGCCCCCACCATGGCCGCCAGCAGGAGCACAGAGGCGATCTCGAACGGCAGGACGTATCTGTTCAGCAGCGCCTCGCCGATCGCCCCTGCCGTCTCCGTGAAGGGGCCGCGGCTCGCCACATCCCAGTCGGTGACCAGGGCCACGGCGCCGACGGTGAGGGCAAACATTGCCGCCAGCACCAGGGCCGGCCCCTGGAGGAAGGTCTCGGCGTTGTCACGGGAGGCTCGCGGCGTAAGGAGGAGGGCGAATATGATCAGGACGGAGATGGCGCCAACGTAGATCAGGATCTGGGCTATGGCCACGAAGTCGGCCGAGAGGGTGATGTACAGGCCGGCCACCCCGATGAAGCTGAGCACCAGGAACAGGACGGCGTGCAACAGGTTCCGCACCGCCACCACCATCAGGGCCGCCCCGACGGTGATGACCGCCAGCATCCAGAAGGCGACGACGGTGCCGAAGTCGGTCAAGTCTCAGCTCCCAATGTAGCTGCAGGGCTTATGGTCATTAACAATTTAATTGCTCCCTGCAGGTTAAAACCCGCAGCTTCGATCCAAGCTGCGGATTTCAATCCGCAGTGGTGTTCTTGGTGAATGACGATCAGCCCTGCCGAATGCAGACCCTAAGGTCTGTAACCACGCTAGACCTCCTGCCCATACACGATCGCCCCCAGCTCCTGCATCAGGCGGGCCCGCCGTGGTCGCAGCTCCGGCCGGGCGTGCGCTAGGAGCCGCGCCCAGACCACTACCAGCCCTACCGCCAGTACCAGGTTGGCCACGGCGAAAGCGGGCAGCACCACCCCTGCCGCCAGGTCGTTCTCCTGCCAGAGCAGCACCTCCAGCCCAGCGAAGAAGATATTGATCAGCGTCACGGGCAGGAGGAACTTCCAGGCGAAGCCCATGAGCTGATCGATGCGTAGGCGGGGCAGCGTTCCCCGCATCCAAATGAACAGCCAGAAGACGGCGTACAGCTTGGCCAGGAAGATGATCCAGCCGGGCACCCACTCTTCCAGCCCCCACAGCGACCAGCCACCCAGATAGAGAGTCGCGACAATGGCCGCGATGGCGAAACCGCCGAAGTACTCGCCAGCGTAGAAGAAGCCGAACTTGATCCCCGAGTACTCGATGTGGTAGCCAGCCACGATCTCCGACTCCCCCTCGGCGATGTCGGTGGGTGTACGGTCGATCTCCACCGAGCCCGCTATGAGGTAGACGACCACCGCCAGCGGCTGCAAGAAGAGCAGCCAGGTGTTGTAGTGGTCTTGCCAGCGGACGATGCCGCCCAGGCTCATCGTGTTGGTGAAGATCACCACCCCCAATAAGGCCAGCACCTGGGGTATCTCATAGCTGATAAGCATCGCCACCTCGCGCATGGCCCCCATCAGAGCGAACTTGTTGTTGGAGGACCAGCCGGCCATGAACACGACGATGGCGTTGATCGAGCCGACGGCCGCCAGAAACAGCACACCGACGTTCAGGTCGGCGATGATCATCCCCTCGCCGAAGGGCAGGACGCCGAACACCATCAAAGACGGCACAAGCACCACCACGGGCGCCAGCCAGAACACCCAGCGGTCGACGTTGCGGGTGGTGATCGCCTCCTTGGTGAAGAGCTTGACGGTATCGGCCACGGTCTGGAGAAGGCCAAATGGCCCTACGCGGTTAGGGCCCAGGCGGGACTGAATGCGCCCGATCAGTCGCCGCTCGGCCCAAGCGAAGACGAACTGGCTCGGCAGGAGGAAGAGCAGAATGGCCAGGCAGCCAACGATGGCCGAGACCGTGTAGGGCAACCAGTCGGGGCCCCAGTCGCCCAGCCACTCCAGGAACGCCCCTGCGGCATTACCCAGGTCGCGCACGTCCCACCACTGGGCAAGGAACAGGGGCATCAGCGGTCCACCTCGCCCAGGGTGATGTCGACGCTCCCCAGAGTGATGATGGCATCGGGCACGGGGAGCCCCACCACCAGGTCGGGCAGGGGCGTCAGATTGATGTAGGAGGTAGCGCGAATCTTGAAGCGGTAGGGATGGGGGCTGCCGTCGCTCACGATGTAGAAGCCTAGCTCCCCCTTGGGCGCCTCGATGCGGGCATATGCCTCACCTGGAGGGGGGCGCAGGGCCAGGGGAACCTTCGCGCTGGCGGGGCCGCCCGGCAGCATATCCAGTGCCTGCTCGATAATGCGCACGCTCTGGCGCATCTCCTCCATCCGTACCACAAAGCGGTCATAGCAGTCGCCGCGGGTGCCCACCGGAATGTCGAACTCCACCCGGTCGTATGCTGCGTAGGGATCGGCCTTGCGGATGTCCCAGACGACACCGCTCCCCCGCAGCATCGGCCCGCTCACCGAGGCGGCGATGGCCAGGTCGGGGGGCAGGACGCCGATGCCGCGCGAGCGGGCGATCAGGATCTCGTTCTCCAGCAGGAGCGCCTCGTACTCGGCGATGCGCTGCGGCAACTCCTTCACCAAGGCCCTGGCCGCCGGCATGAACTCGGGCGGGATGTCGAAGGAGACGCCGCCGATACGCATGTAGTTGACGGTCAGGCGAGCGCCGCAGGTCATCTCGAACAGGTCGAGGATCTTCTCCCGCTCGCGGAACATCCACATCAGGGGCGTGAACCAGGCGCCGCAGTCGTTGAGGAAGGCGCCGATGGCCATGGCGTGGTTGGCGAGGCG
>CAYGYF010000165.1:0-3929 GCA_964354065.1 uncultured Dehalococcoidia bacterium
CCGACGTGGTGGCCCCCAGTGCGATGATGGACGGTCAGGTGGCCGCCATCCGCTCGGCGCTGGATGCGGCCGGCTTCACCCAGGTGGCCATCCTCTCCTACGCCGCCAAGTACGCCTCCGCCTTCTACGGCCCCTTCCGCGAGGCGGCGGAGTCGGCTCCCCAGTTCCCCGACCATCGGGGCGGCTACCAGATGGACCCGGCCAACGTCCGCGAGGCGTTGCGAGAGATCGAGGCCGACGTCGAGGAGGGGGCGGACATCATCATGGTGAAGCCGGCCCTGGCCTACCTGGACGTCATCGCCCGCGCCCGCCAGCGCTTCGACCTGCCCCTAGCCGCCTACAACGTGAGCGGCGAGTACGCCATGGTGAAGGCGGCGGCCAGGAAAGGCTGGCTGGACGAGAGGCTGGTGACCCTGGAGGTCCTGACCGCTATCAAGCGGGCCGGCGCCGACATCATCATCACCTATCACGCCAAGGAGGCCGCCCGCTGGCTGCGGGAATAGCCGCAGATGAGCGCAGATAAGGCGCAGATCATGTTGGCCGCAGATGAGCGCAGATAAGACGCAGATTGTGGGTTGGACTGAGGGTGACGGGGCTTAGCCACAGATCATATTAGCCGGAGATGAGCGCAGATAAGACGCAGATTATGGGTTGGACTGAGGGTGACGGCGTTTAGCCGCAGATCATATTAGCCGGAGATGAGCGCAGATAAGACGCAGATTGTAGGTTGGACTGAGGGTGACGGCGTCTATCCTCATCATGAGACGACGCGGAGCATTATCGGAGCGGCCTACGTGCCCGCTCTCAAGCGGAAATCGCCGTCCACTACAAAGGGCAACCTGTTGGCGTATACTACGCGGATATTCTTGTGGAGGATAAGGTAATCTGCGAGATTAAGGCGGCCGCGGCTCTCACTTCTTTGCACGAAGCCCAACTGCTGCACTACCTGAAGGCGACTGGAGTCAAGGTTGGCCTTCTCCTGAACTTTGGGTCGGAGCGAGTCCAGGTCAAGCGCCTCGTTCGGTCAAAATGAATCCATCTGCGAAAAATCTGCGATCATCTGCGGCCATAATCTCCATGGCCAATATCCGCGCTATCGCCTTCGACTGCTACGGCACGATCATCGACTTCGCCGCCCCTGAGTTCATCCGCACCATGCACGAGATCGCCCGTGCCCAGGGCGTGACCGTGGACGCCGAGGCCCTCTGGGACCGCTTCGTGGAGGCGGCCAGGGTGTTTCGGGGCGAGAACACGTCCGCGCCCGCCCATCGCCGCTACAAGGAGGCCTGGGCCTTCCAGTTCGAGCGGGCGGCGCGGGAGCTGGGCTTCCAGGGCGACGGCCGGCTGGCCGCCGCTCGCCTCAAGCAGGAGCTGGCGGGGGCCGCGGCCTATGCCGAGGTGCCCGGGGTTCTGGCGGCGCTACGGCCCCGCTACCGGCTGGCCGTCCTCTCCAACGCCGACGACGATTTCCTCCATGCCTGCCTGGCCAGGAACCGCCTGGAATTCGACGCTGTGGTCTCGTCGGAAATCGCGGGGGCCATCAAGCCCGATCCGGCCATCTTCGAGCACCTGGCGCGGATGCTGGGCCTGGAGCGCCGCCACATCCTCTACGTGGGCGACAACCCCATGCCCGACATCGTGGGCGCTCGCCGGGCGGGGGTGCCCGTCGTCTGGCTGAACCGCGCCGGTCGTCTCCTGCCCGCGGACATGCCCGCGCCGGATGCCGAGATCGGGGCGCTGTCCGAGCTGCTGGGTATCTTGGGTTGCCAGCGGCTGTAGGGTCAGGGCTGGGGCCCTGACCCTACAAGAAAGCTTGGTGTGGCTGCGTGAGTGAACGCCGATCATAAGCTTGCACGGAATTGAGGGATGAGCTACAGAAGAATGCCTAAACGTAAGCTCGACCGCTCCCGCCAGCTCTTCGCCCAGGCCCAGCAGTGCATGCCCGGCGGCGTCTCCAGCCCCGTGCGCGCCTTCCGGGCCGTGGGCGGCGAGCCCCTGGTCATCGCCCGCGGCCAGGGCTCCCGCCTCTACGACGTCGACGGCAACCCCTACATCGACTACGTTTGCGCCTACGGTCCCCTCATCCTCGGCCACGCTCACCCGCAGGTGGTGGCCGCCATCTCCGAGGCCGCCGGTCGCGGCACCGCCTACGGGGCCACCAGCGAGCCGGAGATCGAGTTGGCTCGCCTCATCTGCGACGCCTTCCCCTCCATCGACCTCGTTCGCTTCGTCAACTCGGGCACCGAGGCTACCATGTCCGCCCTGCGCCTGGCCCGCGCCTACACCGGCCGCAGCAAGGTGCTGAAGTTCGAGGGCTGCTACCACGGCCACGCCGATGGCCTGCTGGTGCGGGCCGGCTCCGGCGTGGCCACCCTTAGCTTGCCCGACAGCCCCGGCGTGCCCGCCGCCTCCGCCCAGGAGACCCTCCTGGCCCCCTACAACGACATCGAGGCGGTGGAGCGCCTCTTCCAGGAGCAGGGGAAGGAGATCGCCGCCGTAATCGTCGAGCCGGTGGCGGCCAACATGGGCGTGGTGCCGTCGGCGCCCGCCTTCTTGGAGGGGCTGCGGCGGCTAACCAGCCAGGCCGGCTCGCTGCTTGTCTTCGACGAGGTGATCAGCGGCTTTCGCCTGGCCTACGGCGGCACCCAGACTGTACATAATGTCACGCCCGACCTCACCTGCCTGGGCAAAATCATCGGCGGCGGCCTGCCAGTAGGGGCCTACGGGGGAAGGGGCGAGATCATGGAGATGGTGGCTCCCCTGGGGCCCGTGTACCAGGCGGGTACTCTTTCGGGCAACCCCCCGGCGATGGCCGCTGGCCTCGCCACCCTGCGCCTCCTCTCGGCTGCCGGGACCTACGCGCGGCTGGAGGCGCTGGCCGCTGCCCTGGCGGACGGCCTGAGGCGAGCGGCGGCCCAGGCGGGGGTCGCGGCCCAGGTGAATCGCGCGGGCTCTATGCTCACCCTCTTCTTCGCTGACGCCCCGGTGATCGACTACGCCAGCGCCCGCCGCTCGGACACCGAGCGCTACGCCCGCTTCTTCCGGGCGATGCTGGCGAGGGGCGTTAACCTGGCCCCCTCCCAGTTCGAGGCCATGTTCCTCTCCCTGGCCCACAGCGACGACGACGTCGAGAAGACTGTGGCGGCGGCGCAGGAGGCGCTACCAGCGGCCCTTCGGCAAGCGCCGGAGGCGCATCCGCCTCTGGCGGAAGCTCAGGGCGGGCCCTAGACCCCTCTTTCGCTTCGCTCAGGACAGGCCCTTCGGCAAGCTCAGGACAGGTCTTGTTTGCCTTTCGGCCCTGGTGTATACTTCTGTCCAATGGTATACGCACCTAATCCCCACGAACTTGTCCTGAGCTAGTCGAAGAATAGGTGGTCGCTATGAAAGTTTCCTGCCTGCAAGAGAATCTCTCCAAGGGCCTGGGCATCGTTGGGCGAGCGGTGGCCGCTCGCGGCACCCTGCCCCAGACCTCCCACGTCCTCATCGCCAGCGATGACGGCCGCCTCAAGCTGGCCGCCACCAACCTGGAGATCGCCATCACCTCCTGGATCGGGGCCAAGGTGGAGGAGGAGGGGGCGATCACCGTCCCCGCTCGTCTCCTGGGCGATTTCGTCAACTCACTGCCCAACGAGCAGATCGAGATGATCCTGGCGCCGCGGGCCAAGCAGTTGCGCATCGTCTGCGCTCGCAACGAGGCCACTGTGGCCGGCATGGACGCCAACGACTTCCCGCCCATCCCCGCCATCCGCGACGGCGTCTCCCTGAACCTCGACCCTCTGAGCCTGCGCGTTGCCATCAATCAGGTGGAGTTCGCTGCCGCCGCCGACGACACGCGGCCGGTGCTCACCGGCATTCACGTGCTCATGGAGGGCCGCGACCTGACCCTGGCCGCCGCCGACGGCTTCCGCCTGGCGGTGCACAAGCTCTCC
>CAYGYF010000166.1:0-3871 GCA_964354065.1 uncultured Dehalococcoidia bacterium
TAGCCCCGTGAGCAGCGTCTGCAGCTCCTCGGTGGTTTGGACTTCTGCCAGCCGGGCACTGAGGTCCTGCCACAGTGATATCATGTTCTCTAGGGCGGCGGCGAACGCGTCCTGGGCATCTTTGGCCTCAGACGGTGGCTTCAGCGCCTTCACATCGTCGAGGCCTTTTTGAACGATACCGTAGTAGCCGTCTACGTAATCCCGCGTTGCCTGGACGTCCTCCCCCACGGTTGCCCCGGACTCCTCCAGCGCACCCACGCTCGTTTTCATGCTCTCTTCAATAGCGTCGAACTGCTGGAAGTACTCGTCGAGGCTTAGCTCCTCCTTCCCCCCACCCCCGCAGGCCGCCAGCAGCAGCGACCCTGCCACGACAGCCGAAACCATCACCAGAAAGCGCCACGGAAACTTCATTGTTCACCCCCTCACGAACTGCGGCTTGCCCCCATCCTACCCCCAGCCGCCACCGCCCGCAACCCGCCGCCACCCCTGTCACCCCGTACGCCGCTGTCACCCCGAGCGCAGCGAGGGGTCTCACCCACTGACGTCAACCCAACGTATACCCTGGTTCGCCTGCGGTTTACTGAAGTCTGCCGTCTGGCCGTGTTAACCTATTGAGGAGACGACGGAGCCTTGCTCCCCGACCCGCAGCGCAAAAGGGGTAGGCCCGGTCCGAGGGAGAAATCCCCGCCAGGCCGGCGGCCGGGCCTGCCTCCTCCCATCACCCCCCTCGGCCCCTTCCGCAGCGACCGCCGCTTCGCCCCCCTCCTCAAGCTGTGGCGTTCCAGCTTGCCTTTTCGCGCCGTCGTGGTAAAATTCGCTATGCCCTGCACGCGCCCGAGGTTCCATTCGTCGCGATTGGGGACCTAATGCTACATTGGTGTTCGGCCACTAACTTCAAGTCGGTAGGTGACACTCAGGCCCTGCAATTGGCACCCCTTACGGTGTTGGCAGGCGCGAACAACTCCGGCAAGAGTTCGTTGCTCCAAGCCATACTTATTATGGCTCAGACA
Source organism: uncultured Dehalococcoidia bacterium (assembly GCA_964354065.1). Lineage (GTDB taxonomy): Bacteria > Chloroflexota > Dehalococcoidia > SM23-28-2 > SM23-28-2 > JAUYDU01. Next base: position 1,011 of record CAYGYF010000166.1, read on the forward strand.
CTTAGGAGCTCGACAGACGATCCGGCGCTTGTCCTTGATGGTGAGCTATTTCAGCGTGGGGAAGCACAAGAACTGATTCACTTCGGTCGTCGGACCGCCTCGTTGGCGCTCGAGGCAGACCTCGCCCCCCCACGAATTAGCCCAGAAACTCGACCTCATCTGCGCGTTCGGGCAGGGCTCACATTTCGAGTCAGTCGCGGGCCAGCGCGGGAGAAGCACTTCGAAGTCCTTGGGTGCACCTCGACCGTGTTGGATGATAAAGGTGAGGCTATCGACACGATAAGAGTCCAGCGGGCAGACGCTCCCTGGCGCGGTCGTCTGGGGACGCAACCGCCCCCTTGGCTACGTGAGAGCCTTCAGTATAGGCCTGTTGAAGAGGGAGAGCGCTACCCCAGGGTGCTTGGTGTCTCTCTATGGCATTTCTTGCCGCAGTGGATGGTCGAAAGACTTGACGCCAGGCCCGTACGCTATCAGGAGCTATTGCGCCACATCGTGTTCCCCCGGCCCGCCATGCGAGAGGAGCCCTCCCTGGCTGAGGATGCTCTTGCATTGGCGAGGGTGCTGCTGAAGGATCCCCAGCTGGAGTCTCTGGAAAATCTCACCCCCCGCCAGCGGAATATCCTCCGGGCCAGCGTCGGAACATCGCCACCCAGACCAGTCCTGCGCCTATTTGAGAAACTCAAGGGAGACTACAGGTGGAGGCGAAGACCCCTCTCACCCCTGCTCGAGGAGAGCGTCACCTCGTTAACGGCGCTCGCCCGAAGTGTGCGGTACTTGGGGCCCCTACGTTTGACGCCTCGGTTTGTCTACCCTTCAGTGCCCTACGGCCAGGAAGGGACTGTAGGGCCAGCCGGCGAATTCACGGTTGCCGAGTTGAATCGTAGCCGCCTTGCCGAAGTCCACACGGTCAATCCGGAAACCGGCAAGGCCGAGAAGCTTACCCTTCAGATCGCCGTGGCCACATGGTTGCGCCACATGGGCATCGTGGAAGGCATCCTTACGGGGTACAGGCCGAAGATCGGGCATTTTCTCTGGGTGAGACCGCCTCAACTGAGCGAATACGTTGACCTGACCAGCGTTGGGGTGGGAGCTAGCCAGGTTCTCCCGGTTCTGGTGCAGGCGTTGATTGCCCCGCCAGGTTCCGTGCTCATCTTCGAACAGCCCGAGTTGCACCTGCACCCCAGAGTGCAGTCCATTCTGGCCGACTTCTTCATAGGCCTAGCCCGAACCGGCAGACAGTGCCTCGTTGAAACCCACAGCGAACACATTGTCAACCGAATTCGGTTCAGGATCGCCGAAGCCGCTACTCCTGACCTCCAGTCTCTCACCCGCATCTATTTCGTCGAGCGCAAGGAGGGCGAGTCGCAATTTCGGCCCGTGCCAATCAACGAGTACGGCGCCCTGGTGGACTGGCCGGCAGGCTTTTTCGATGAATCGCACCTTGAGTCCGAACGCATACTCCGCTCGGCGATCCAGAAGCGCTCAGGCCGTGAGTCGTGACAAACGATTCCGCCTACGTCGTCGATCCATACCTTCTCCAGACGCCGTCCCCTGGCGAGTGGCTGGCCGCCGTCGACTCCATTCTGTCCTGGACGACTTACGGCTCTGGCCACGCAAGACAATTCGTCCTGTCGTCTGCTTGCCTCAGTTGCCTGATGGAATCGGCGAATTGTCCCTATCTCAACCCCTCTGAGTTGCATCGCAGGCTTAAGGCTGAAGGCGAGCCGTCTATCGCCGCTCTTGACCTTCACAGGCAGGTAAGCAGACTACTGAACGACGTAGAGTATTCACAGGCGGCTGCCTCCACGCAGTGCCTCGAATTGAAGCCCCAAGGTGTCATCACCAGGCAGTGCGCCCAGCAAATCAAGGATCAGTTTCCACGTTGCCTCATCGCATTGCACCTGACCCAGACCCCAGAAACAGACAACGGCTCCGTCCGAACAGCTTCCCGTCCCGGCGACGGACTGTACGCCGAAACCGAAGTACAGGTAGCCGCCCGTGTTCTTCACGTTCAAGGAGATCAACAACCGAGACTCAACCTCCCACTTGACGTTTCCTTCAGCTTTCGCCTACTCTTCAGGCCTCCCACTCTGCCGCTTGACTTGAGCGACCTCATTGACGATCCGGTTTCCACCCTCAAGAGGGCATATGACCTTCAGGTACCCCAAGGGGACAAGGAGCTATACCCGCTCGCCGGCTTCTCAGTCGGTTCTGGCTTCATCCCGTCTCTTCTCGCTCTCGGCTTGGACAGCCAACCTCGAGTGCTCCGCATTATCGTCAGAGACGCCGTTCGCATCTTGTCCGGTCAGGCTGAACGATTTCCAGCCATGGCAATTCACCGGCAGCGGGTTGGGCCTGGGCCAAACGACGCACAATTGACACGCGAGGACGGAGCTGAGGCGTGGCGGCTTCATCTGACCAAGCATGGTGCCGGATACCGCCTGCTCTATTGGCAGAAAGCTCCAACATACGAACTCTGGGAGGTTCGTACCGAATCCGGCTAGGCGGCTCCGCCTCTGGCACCACCCGTTGCCACTTCCCCCTTCCACCTCTCCCCCGCCCGCCCTACCATACACCCGTAGGGGCGGCCCTGAGCCTAGTCGAAGGGGCGGCGCTTAGCCTGTCCTGAGCAACGCCGAAGGGCCCCGCCCATGCCCCATGCTCCCCGAAGGGAGGCTCCCATGACCCACGACCCGCCCTCCAACCGAAGAGCTTGCCCTGAGCCTGTCCTGAGCCCAGTCGAAGGGGCGGCAAACGACCCGGCGCCGGCGCCCCCAAGGGCAACCTCAACGCCCTCAAGCACGGGCAGCACTCCGCCCAGCTTAGGGCCCTCCTCCTCCTCTTCCAGGCCCCCGCCCTCC
>CAYGYF010000167.1:0-3830 GCA_964354065.1 uncultured Dehalococcoidia bacterium
TCCAGGAGGGTGACGTTGTGGCCGGCGGCCAGGGCCACCACGCGGAAGCGATGGCGCAGGTCGCGGATGACCTCCAGGGTCTGGCGGCCGATGGAGCCGGTGGAGCCGAGGATGGCGAGGCCGGTCATAGCACGACCCATATCGCGTAATAGTATACCACCGGCACTACGAACAGGATGCTGTCCAGGCGATCGAGGACGCCGCCGTGGCCGGGGACGATGACGCTGGTGTCTTTGACGTGAGCGCCCCGCTTGATCAGGGACTCGGCCAGGTCGCCGAGCTGGGCGGTCAGGGGCACCAGGAAGGCCAGGGGGACGATGGCCGCGGCGTCCAGCCGCAGGCCCAGGGCGTAGTTCAGGAGCAGCACGCCCAGGGCGCCGAAGAGGAGGCCGCCCAGGGAGCCCTCCAGGGTCTTGCCGGGGCTGATGTGGGGCACGAGCTTGGTGCGGCCCAGGGCGTGGCCCACGAGGTAGGCGCTGGTGTCGTTGGCGAAGGTGGCGAAAATGGCGAGGAAGACCCAGTCGCGACCGTTGCTGAGATGGCACAGGAACTCCAGGTGGCTACCCAACCAGCCGATGTAGAGGACGCCACCCACCGTCCACAGCCAGTCGCCCAGGGCCCGATCGACGTCGCCTGTGAGGGTGAGCCAGAGGAAGGGGAGGACGGCGGCCAGGGCCATGGCGCCCGCCCACCAGTCGCCGCCGTGGTGAGCGCCGGCCACCAGCAAAGCGACAAAAGCCACGCCCATCAGGCCGAGGGGTCGCTGGTTGAGCAGGCGGGGCAGCCTGAGAGGGCTGAGGGCGGCCAGGGGGTTCTCGGCGAGTGTGGGGTTCGCGCTGGGGGCAGGAGCGACGGCGGCGTAGAACTCGAGGGCGGCGACGACGAGGAGGAAGGCCACGGCTACCGAGTACCAGGCGCCTCCCAGCCAGATGAGGGCAACAATGACGGGGACGCCGATGATGGAGGTGGCGACCCGTTGCAGAAGCATTAGCGCTTGGGGGAGTGTTTGGAGGGGCGTCGCCTGCTGGTGGGACGCCTGCCTGTCCGGTAGGCAGGTTCGTCATCCTCGGGCGGGAGGCTGCCGAAGCGACGCTTGCGCTGGCTGTAGGCGAGGAGGGCCTGGTCGATGTCCTCGCTGTCGAAGTCGGGCCAGTAGACGGTGGTGGAGTAGAACTCGGCGTAGGCGCCCTGCCAGAGGAGGAAGTTCGATACTCGCATCTCGCCCGCTGTACGGATGATCAGGTCGGGGTCGGGCAGGTTGGCGGTGTAGAGATGGGAGGAGAAGACATCTTCGTCGATATCCTCGGGTCTCATGCCGTTGGCCATCAGGCGGCGCACGGCCTCCACGATCTCGGCCCGCCCGCCGTAGTTGAAGGCGATGCACACGGCCATGCGGTCATTGTCCTTGGTGAGCTCGATGGCGTCCAGCACCTCTCGCTGGAGCTTGGCCGAGAGCCCGTCCAGGTTGCCCAGGTGGAGGAGGCGGATGCCGTTCTCGTGGAGGTGCTTGGTCTCGCGCTTGATAACGCGGCTGAGGATGCGCATCAGGCCCTGAACCTCCAGTCGCGGCCGGGTCCAGTTCTCGGTGGAGAAGGCGTAGAGGGTGAGGTACTTGACGCCGTAGTCGGCGAAGCGCTCGATCACCTGGCGGATGTTCTCGGTGCCCGCCCGGTGACCGGCCATGCGGGGCAGGCCCCGCTGGCGAGCCCAGCGGCCGTTGCCATCCATAATGATGGCGACGTGGGTGGGCACGCAACTGAGGGAGAGAGGTGCCGCTGGTCGGGCGGATTGCACAGCCATCGAGGTCACTTCCACTATTGTTCAACGTCCGAGGCTTGCCTAGGGTTCTCCCTGGGCAGGCGGGCGTCCTCAGACCGCCAGGAGCTCCGCCTCCTTCTCCTCGCCGACGCGGTCGATCTCCTGGATGAGGTCATCGGTGAGCTTCTGGAGCTGCTCTTGCCCGCGGTACTGGGCGTCCTCGGAGATTTGCTTCTCCCGCTGGAGGCGGCGAAGCTCGTCGTGGCAGTCTCGGCGGACGTTGCGGACTGCCACCCGCCCGTCTTCGACCTTCTTGCGCACCACCTTGGCCAGCTCTCGCCGCCTCTCGTCGGTGAGATGAGGGATCACCAGGCGGATTATGCTGCCGTCATTGCTGGGGTTCAGCCCGAGGTCGGACTTCTGGATGGCCTTCTCGATGGCTGCCAGGGCCTGGCGGTCCCAGGGCTGGATGGTGAGGAGGCGAGGCTCCGGTACGCTGACGGTGGCTAGCTGGTTGAGGGGGGTGGGAGCGCCGTAGTAGTCCACCCGCAGGTGCTCGACCAGGCCGGGGTGGGCGCGGCCGGTGCGGATAGTGGCCAGGTCTTTGCGCAGGGCCTCCACGGCCTTCCTCATGCGGTCTTTGGCATCGGCCATGGCGTCGTCGATCATGGCTCACCTCCCGGCGACAGCACGGATTCCTGCTGGGCTACCGTGGTGCCGATCTCCTCGCCGCTGGCCGCCCGCTCGATGCTTTGAGGCGCCAGCAGGTCGAAGACGACGATGGGGAGGTTGTTGTCCATGCAGAGGGAAAGGGCGGTGGCGTCCATGACCTCCAGGCGGCGGTTCAAGGCGTCGAGGTAGCTCAGCCGGTGGAAGCGGCGAGCGGCGGGAACCTTGGAGGGGTCGGCGTCGTAGACACCGTCGACCTTGCTCTTGGCCATCAGCAAGACCTCGGCATCGATCTCGATGGCCCGCAGGGCGGCGGCGGTGTCGGTGGTCATGTAGGGGTTGCCGGTTCCAGCAGCGAAGATGACCACGCGCCCCTTTTCCAGGTGGCGGATGGCCCGGCGGCGGATGTAGGGTTCGGCCACCGCCTGGACGGTGATGGCCGACTGGGTGCGCACCGTAACGCCGGCCTTCTCCAGGGCGTCCTGGAGGGCGAGGGCGTTGATGATGGTGGCGAGCATGCCGGCGTAGTCGGCGGTGGCCCGATCCATGCCGGCGGCGCTGGCCTCGGCTCCGCGGAAGATATTGCCGCCTCCCACCACTACGGCTGCCTCGATGCCCATGTCTAGGACGTTCTTGATCTGATCGGCGATGAGGGTCAGGGTGGCGGAGTCGATCCCGTAGCTCTGGTCGCCCATGAGGGCTTCCCCGCTGAGCTTGAGGACGATGCGATTGTAGGGTGCCGTGGCCATGGGCCACCTGCCTCTAGCGCCCGAGCTGGAAGCGGGCAAAGCGGCGCACTCGGATATTTTCGCGAGTCTTGGCTATTGTCTCGTTGATCAGGTCCTGAATGGTGCGGCTGGGGTCCTTGATGAAGGGCTGGGCCAGCAGACAGAGTTCCTGGGGGTTGCCATCGTTGCCGGTGGCCGCGAGCTCCTCGGGGGATACGTAGAGGGGCTCGGTGGCCGCCACCTGCATCGCCAGGTCGTGGGCGAGGTCCCTGAACTCATCGGTGCGGGCCACGAAGTCGGTCTCGCAGTTGAGCTCCACCAGAGCGCCCAGGCGGCCGTCGGGGTGGAGGTAGGCGTCGACCAGGCCCTGGCCGGTCTGGCGGCCAGCCTTCTTCTCGGCTATGGCGACACCCTGGCGGCGCAGGATCTCCTTGGCCTTCTCCAGGTCTCCTCTGGCTTCTTCCAGAGCCTTTTTGCAGGCTAGGATGCCAGCGCCGGTAAGTTCACGCAGCTCCTTGACGGCCTGGGGGTCTACAGCCATCCGATCGTGCTCCTAGGCGATTCTTCGCTCCGCTCAGAATGACATTTTTAGGATTCGCTGGCCGCTTGCTGCTCTGGCTCCGGTTGGGGTGCGGGTTCTGGTTCAGATTCTGGTTGCAGTTGTGCTGCTGGTTC
>CAYGYF010000168.1:0-3804 GCA_964354065.1 uncultured Dehalococcoidia bacterium
TGGCAACGGTTAAATCCATCCAGTACCATGGGAAGCGGGCAACCCTGGGGAATTACATGGAAATCACCGAGGGCAAGCAGGTAGAGGAGCGGATTCGAGAAGGTGAGACACGCTACCGCCTGCTGGCTGAAAATGTGGCGGACGTGATCTGGACTGTAGACATCACTTGTCCGACACGCCTCACTTATATCAGCCCCTCGGTGACGCGCCTATTGGGATACGGCGTAGAAGAAAGTATGACCAAGGAAATGGAGGCGGTCTTCAGGCCTGCCTCATTTGATGTTGCGATGACGGCATTTGCGGAAGAGATGGCTGGGGAACAGAAAGAACATTCCGACCAGCACAGGTCTAGAAGACTGGCGTTGCAAATGAGGCACAAGGATGGCTCGTTAGTTGATGTCGAGGTCAATTACTCTTTCATACGTGGGGCTGATGGGCAGAAAGGCGGGATTTTGGCGGTGGCACGAGATATCACCGGACGCAAGCAGATGCAAGAAGCACTCAGAGACAGCGAGCAGAGGTATAGGGAGCTCGCCGACAGCGTCACCGATGTCTTTTTCGCAATGGACGAGAATCTGAGATATACCTATTGGAACAAGGGATCAGAAATTCTGACTGGCACTCGGGCAGAGGATGCCATCGGGGAATCCCTCAGTGAGGTTTTCCCGGACACGCCTGGTGTGAGAAAAGCGGAAGAAGTATACCGCAGAGTGCTGAGGACACAACGGTCCGAGACTTTTGTCACCGATGTTGATATTGGAGGTAGCCATTGCGTCTTCGAGATGAGTGCGTACCCTTCCCGAGGTAGGATCTCAGTCTTCGGCAGAGACATCACAGAGCGTAGGCAGGCCGAAGAAGCACTGAGGCAGTCGGAGGAAAGATACCGGACTATGCTTGAGGAAATGGGTGATGGTTACTTTGAGACTGATTTGGCCGGCAACGTTACTTTCGCTAATGATGCACTGATTAATCTCTTAGGCTATTCCAAAGAAGAGATAGTTGGGATGAATTTTAGAGCCCTTAGACGCGAAGAAGAGGCGACAGCCGTTTTCAAAGCCTATAATCGTATGTATAAGACTGGTGAGCCGTTGCGCAACCTCTTTACTGAGATTATTTGTAAAGACGGCAGGCACGTATTTGCCGAAACCTCGGCTTTCCCGATAAGAAACGGTAAGGGTGAAATCACTGGCTTCCGGGGAGTCCGCCACGACATCACCGAGCGCAAGCAGGCAGAGGATGCGCTGAAAGAGTCTGACCAAAAATACCGTACTGTACTGGAGGAGATGGAAGAGGGCTATTATGAAGTGGATTTACGGGGCAACTTCACCTTCGTCAATGCCGCAATGGGCCGCGTTCTTGGGTATTCGCGAGACGAGCTGATTGGAATGAACTACAAGACTTACATTCACAAAGAGAACGTCAAAGCTGTTTTCGAGGCGTATAATCGTGTGTACCGGACTTGCGAGCCGCTGCAGTGGTTTCCTATGGTAGAGGTCAGGAAGGATGGCACCCACGTGCTCGTCGAGGACTCGGTTCTGCCAGTCACAGACGATAAAGGGGGAGTGATCGGATTTCGCGGTATTAGCCGCGACGTCACCGAGCGCACGCGAGCAGAGGAAGCCCTGAGGCAATCTGAGGAGAGATACCGTACTATACTGGAAGAGATGGAGGACAGTTACTTCGAAGTTGACTTGGGCGGACATCTCACCTTTGTCAATAATTCCGTGTGCCGCGACCTGGGATACTCCAAGCAAGAGTTGATTGGAATGAGCTATAAAGACTTCACTGCTGAAGATGATATCGAATCCGTATTTCGAGTCTTTAATGAGGTGTACCGGACCGGCGTGCCAAACAAGGGCTTCCCCTGGAAAGTCATCCACAAGGATGGGATTCCAGGGTTTGCTGAAGCATCGGTCTCTATTTTGCGAAATAGCAAGGGCGAGATTATCGGATTCCGTGGCGTGGGGCGCGATATCACGGAGCGCAAGAAGGCGGAGGAAGCGCTCAATATTCAAAGAGCCTACTTCCAGCAGTTATTTGACACCTCTCCCGATGCTATCATCATGATGGACACGAACGACAGGGCGATTCAAGTCAACAAGGGATTTGAGAGACTTTTCGGTTACTATGATGAAGAAGCTAGAGGTCGGTCTCTTATCGAACTCATCGTCCCTGAAGAGGGTGCACAGGAAGCGTCCAAATCTCTAGAGAGGATTCTAGGTGGAGAAACCATCCGGAAAGAAGCGGTAAGAAGACGCAAAGATGGCAGCCTTGTGGATGTTTCCGTACTCGCCTATCCCATTTGTTCTAATGGCAAATTAATCGGTGCATACGGCATATACACCGACATCACCGAGCGTAGGAGGCAGGAACAGGCGCTGGCTGATGAATTGACCCGCCGACGTATCCTCGTCGATCAGTCCCGAGATGGGATTGTTGTCCTCAACCAGGATGGCAAGGTGTATGAGGCGAACCAACGGTTTGCCGAGATGCTCGGATACACACCCGAGGAAGTCCGTGAGCTCTATGTTTGCGACTGGGAATACCTGCACCCACATGAGCGAGTCATGGAAATGATACGGACCGTAGATGAGGCTGGTGACAACTTCGAGACACAGCACCGACGTAAAGATGGCAGCATTTGTGACGTCGAAATCAGCACCAACGCTGTTATATTCGCCGGCCAGAAGCTAATCTTCTGCGTCTGCCGTGATGTTACCACGCGCAAAAAGATGTCGGAAGCGCTCGAACTGGCAGCCGAGGAATGGAGCAGGACATTTGATTCCATCAGCGACGCTGTCTCTATTCATGACAGTAACTTCCGGATTCAGCGGGCCAACAAGGCATTTGCTGACCTTTTTGGGAAGAGCCTCGGTGAAATCATCGGTACTCATTGTCATGAGCTGCACAAAAGGAATGAACCCAGGTCCGGTTGTCCTCAGCAGTGTATGCTGACTAGCCGGAAGCCAGCGGCACTAGAGTTCTACGACCACCACTTGGGGAAATATCTCCTGGAGTCAACATCTCCGATTCTCAACGAACGGGGTGAGACAGTCGGCGCTGTCTGTATTACCAGAGACATTACTGAGCAGAAGCGGCAAAATGAGCGGCTTATTATGACCGACCGACTGGCTTCCATCGGCGAACTGGCAGCCGGCGCCGCCCACGAACTCAACAACCCGCTCACGAGCATTATCGGCTTTTCACAGCTGCTTATGGAGAGAGAAGTCCCCGACGACATCCGTGAGGATCTAAAGCTCATCAACACCGAGGCTCAGCGTGCTGCCAACGTAACCAAGAATCTCCTGACATTTGCCCGAAAGCACGCACCCGTGAAGCAGCTTAGCCAGATAAATAGCATTATTGAGGATGTGCTGAAATTACGCGCCTATGAACACAAAGTAAACAACATCGTGGTCGTGAAACAGCTTCACCCTAACCTTCCCGAAATGATGGTTGACCATTTCCAGATGCGGCAGGTTTTCATGAACATAATTATCAATGCCGAATATTTCATGGCTGCGGCGCATAAGAGGGGGACCCTGAGCATTACGACCAAGAAACAGAACGGTACCGTGAGGATTTCATTCGCTGATGACGGCCCGGGTATCCCCCCGGAAAATCTGAAGCGGATATTCGACCCCTTCTTCACCACCAAAGAAACGGGCAAAGGGACCGGGCTTGGTTTGAGCATCTGCCACGGAATAGTGACCGAGCACGGCGGGCAGATATATGCCAGGAGCCAGCCAGGCAAAGGAGCCACTATTTTTATCGAACTGCCCATTAACGGTAACAACCGCGCTG
>CAYGYF010000169.1:0-3795 GCA_964354065.1 uncultured Dehalococcoidia bacterium
AACAGGTCCTCCTGCTCCGCTATCGGCTCCCCGGCGTTCAGCCCGATGCGCACCCTTATCGGCTCGTCCGCCGACTCGTTGTGCTCGGCGAAGGCCCGCTGCATGGCGATGGCGCACTCCAGGGCCCGCGTCGCCGAGGGGAACGACGCCATGAACCCGTCCCCCATCGTTTTGATCTCGGAGCCCCCGTGGGCCCTCAGCGCCTCCCGCACGATGCGCTCGTGCGTCCGCAGCACCTCCCGCGCCCGGGCGTCGCCGAGGCGCTGGGTTAGCGCCGTCGATCCCTCCACGTCCGTGAACAGAATGGTGTGCACGGCGCCGGCTGGGGCCGGCTGCGCTCCGGCGGCCTCTTCCTCGCCCTCGCCCAGGAACTGGTCGATGGCGGCAAGCACGGCCTGCCAGTCCTCCACGGCGTAGCCTCCCGACGCTCCTTCCAGGACGGCGAGCTGGGCGCCCGGTATCCGGGAGGCGAGATCCGTAGCGACGTCCACGCTGAGCCAGGGGAGCTGCCGGCGGTGAAGCACCAGCGTCGGCGCCTTCACTTCCGGCAGCAGGGCCTCAACCTCAAACTTGGCGGCGCTGCCATAGGCGGCCTGCCACTTCTCCGGAGTGACGCTCTTCCGGATCAGCGCGGCGAGCCGGCCCGTCGTCTCACTTGGGGAGAACCCGAGGAAGAGGTGGCACAGCGCCTCCGTGTACAGCCTCCAGTCCTTCTCCACCAGTGCGGTCATCGTCTCGGCTTGCGGGGTGAAAAAGTCGGAGCCGCGTGCGTACGTGCACCAGAGCATAAGCTGTGACACCCGCTCCGGGTGGCGCGCCGCGTAGGCGATCGCCACCGGCCCGAAGTTGACAGAGCCCCACAGAGCGAAGCTCGGCAGTTCCAGACAGTCCGCCACCGCCTCCAGGTCTCGCACCATAACGTCCAGCGAGTAGTCGGCTACCCCCCGCTCCGACAGCCCCATCCCTCTACAGTCGTACTGGACGAGCATTCTCTTCCGCGCCAGACGCTCGTACCAGGCGCGGAACTCAGGGATCTGCCATTCCACCTGGAGGACCCCGCATGGTGCCACCGGCGTCTGTAACCAGGGCATGCCTTCGCCCAGCGTCGAGAAGGCGATGCTCACCCCGTCGGCCGTCTGCGCGTACTGGATGCGAGGCTCCATGGCTAGCCATCCGTCGCTTGCACGAACGCCCGAAACAGCGCCGCCATGCTCACCGCCGTCCCGAACAGGTCTTTCTCCTCTGCTATGGGCTCGCCGGCGTTCAGCGCGATGCGGGTATAGTGTCTGTCCATGCCGAAAGAATACCACCAATACGAACGAGCGAAAAGGCGCCTACGTAGGTTACTGGATAAGGCAGAGGCAAGGCGGACAACCCGCAGAGATCAACTGACAAATCGAGCCCGTGCCGGGTTAGTTGGTCCCCTGGTTTGCTGGTTCGGGGGGTCAGCGGGCAGCCAGGGTGAGAAGGAACTCGTAGACCAGGTTGGCCGCCAACAGACAGGTGATCTCCGCCGGGTCGTAGGGCGGCGCTACCTCCACCACGTCGAAACCCACCAGCGGCAGCCCTCGCAGGCCGCGCACCAGCTCGACGATGTCGCGACTGGTGAGGCCAGCCACCTCTGGCGTGCCGGTGCCGGGCGCGAAGGCGGGGTCCACGCAGTCCATGTCCAGGGATACGTATACGGGCCCCTTGGCCAGAGAATGAATCCGCTCTAGGGTGGCGCTCACTCCCAGGCGGGCGAACTCGTCTGCCGTGATGAGGTTGAAGCCGGCCTGGCGCGCCTCGTCCACAATGCTGGCCGATATGGAGCCGCGGATGCCGATCTGGACGGAGCCGGCGGGATCGATGAGCTGCTCCCTGACGGCCAGGCGAAAGGAGGTGCCGTGATGGTAAGGGCGGCCGGGGCCTCCTTCCCAGAAGTCAGGGTGGGCGTCGAAATGGATGAGAGACATGAGCCCGTGCTTCTTGCGGCAGGCGCGTAGAACGGGGAGGGTCAGGGAGTGGTCGCCGCCCAGGCAAACGGGCAGGACGCCAGCCTCTACGACGGTGGTCAGTTCCTGCTCGATGCGGGCCAGGGACTGCTCGATGTAGCCTGGGTAGAGCTCGATATCGCCGTAGTCGAAAACCCGCAGGGAGCGGAACGGCTCTTCCAGGCGTTGGGGATCCATGGCATATGGCCGCATCTGGCCGGAGGCGTTGCGGATGCCACGGGGGCCGAGGCGAGCTCCCGACCGATACATGGTGCCGCTATCGAAGGGGATGCCGATGATGGCGATGTCGGCGTGCCGGAGGTCTCGGGAAGGAGGGACCCGCATGAAGGTGTAAGCGCCGCCATAGGGAGGGCCGGCCTGCCAGTCGGCGGGTCGGGGCCAGGTTTCGTCTGCCACGTGCACGCTTCCCCCACTGCCTGCGGGGGCCAAAAGTCGGGGCCGAGGCGCGCCGTCAAGCCTCGGCCCCGCTGCCTCGTCGCCCCGCTGCGGCTACTCTTCCTCGGACTCTTCCCGTTCTTCCTTTTCCTCTTTGTCGGCAGCGAATTCGTAGAGGGTGATGTCTACCTCGGCGTCCTTCTTGCGGCTGTCCCAATCCTCGGCGTCGTCGCCCTCCTCGAAGACATCCTCGTCCTCGTCCAGGTCGTGGCGCACCAGGCCCTCCTTAGTGTAGGGGCGGAAGGCCTCGCTGGCCGCGGGCCGGAATGAGGGCTTGCCTGCCTGGCTGGGGTGCTGGTAGGTCTCCTTGATGATCACCCGGATGTCGTGCCGTCTCAAGGTGGCGATGGCGGCGGCGTATTGGTTGCCTCCCTCCATCAGTTTGATGAGGCGCATGCCCAGCTTGGGTTCTACCTCCCCCAGGTACTCTCCCTGGGCGTTCTCCACCATGAGGGTGCTGTTCTCGCGGCGGAGGAACACCTCATCTCCTGCCGTCATGCGGGCCACGATCTCAGTGGCCGGCCGCAGCAGAACGGTGACCCCCGTCTTGCCCGTCTCTGCTATGAACATCTGGGGAGAGAGTTTCGTGCTCCCTTCCAGCCGGGCAGCCGCACCCTCTCCCAGGGTGGCCAGGCGGTCCAGGTTCTTCTGGGCGATGGAGTTGAGAGGGTCGAGTTCCAGGGCCTTGGCGTACGCCTCTCGTGCTTCGGCGTAGCGGCCAAGCTCCGTTAGGGCCTTGCCCAGCCGATTGTAGGCATCGACATCATTAGGGAAGACGGCGATGATGGCCCGATTGACGGCCGCCGCCTCCTCCCACTGGCCCTGCATGGCGAGATGGATGGCCTGCTCGGCGCGCTGCCGCCGAAGCAGCCTCGTCCTGTCGTCTGCTGCGAACACCATATTTATCGATTCACCCCGCAATTCCGCGCATTTTAGAGGTTTCGCCAGCCTTTGGCAAGTCTCCTCTGGCAGCGTCCCGGCGAGAGATCGCCACTGCTGCTCTCGTGCATGTCACTTAAAGACGCGCCAACTGGTCAGACGTTACCTTCACTCGTCAGACGGCATCGAATTTGCCGAGCCCAACCGAAGGGCCTACACAATTTACCTAGAACGTCTGTTTAGCCGAATAGTTAACTCAGCCTCCCCGATGAAATCGGAAGAGCACATCCGTCCTGCTAGCGGACACCGACTGTTTGTTGGGGATTTGCCTCGTCCTGAGGAGATACGATTGTCAGGCGAGGGGGGATTTCCCGACCTGTCTGGGCGGTCCCTGCGGTTCGCGGCTTCAAAGTGGTCGGGGTGGGCAGATTCGAACTGCCGACCTCACGGTCCCGAACCGTGCGCTCTAGCCTGGCTGAGCTACACC
>CAYGYF010000170.1:0-3767 GCA_964354065.1 uncultured Dehalococcoidia bacterium
GCTCACCATCATCGGCCTTTTGCTGCTCACGGGCGCGGCGGGCAAGAGCGCGCAACTGCCGCTCTACGTCTGGCTGCCCGACGCGATGGAGGGCCCGACGCCGGTGTCGGCCCTGATCCATGCTGCCACCATGGTGGCGGCGGGGGTGTATCTGGTTGCTCGCCTCTTTCCCATCTTCAGCGCCTCGGACGTGGCGATGAACACCGTGGCCGTGGTGGGCGGCATCACCGCTGTCGTGGCCGCCAGCATGGCCATCGTCATGAGCGACATCAAGCGGGTGATCGCCTACTCCACCATCAGTCAGCTTGGCTACATGATGCTGGGTCTGGGAGTGGGGGGGCTGGTGGCGGGTGTCTTTCACCTGCTGAACCACGCCTTCTTCAAGGCTCTCCTGTTCCTGGGCGCGGGCAGCGTCAACCACGCGACGAATACGTTCGACATGCGCAAGATGGGCGGGCTGCGGCGCTTCATGCCCTGGACCTTCACCACCTTCGTCATCGCTGCCCTCAGCCTGGCGGGCATCTTCCCCCTGTCGGGCTTCTGGAGCAAGGACGAGATCCTGACCGACGCCTGGGACGAACGACGCATCCTGGCCTGGGTGGGGTTGGTGGTGGCGTTCATGACCGCCCTCTATATCGGGCGGGTGGTCTTCTTGACCTTCGGCGGCGACTACAAGGGGGGCGAGGCCCCGGCAGGCGACCACTCCTCGACTCGCTTCCAGCCTCACGAGTCGCCGGCGGTGATGGTGCTGCCGATGATCGTGCTGGCCATCGCTGCCGTACTGACCGGCTTCCTGAACGTCCGCGAGGGGGTGACCCACCTGCTGGAGGGGTGGCTCCCGCCAGAGACCCTGGAGCGGGCGGCGGAGACGAAGTTCAACTTAGGGGTGGCGGCCATGTCCCTGGGGTTCGCGGTGGTCGGGCTGACGGTGGCCTGGCTGATCTACGGCGCTCGCCTGGTGAGTGCCGAGACCCTGCAACGGATGTTCGGGCCCGTGCACCGTTTGCTTGTAAACAAGTACTACCTGGATTGGCTGTACGAGGGCATCCTGGTGCGGCGCGTGCTCATCCGGGGCGTCTCGACCGGTCTGGACCTGTTCGACAGGTATGTGGTGGACGGGGCGGTGAATGCGATGGCCTCGACGACCCGCTTCTCTGCCTCTCGGTTGCGCTTGGTGCAAGCGGGGCAGCTCCAGCTCTATGGGGCGGCCATCTTCCTGGGCATCGTGCTGATCGTGGCGGCCATTCTGATCGTGAATCCGTAGGAGAAGGCAGCCGTGCTATCGTTCATCATCTTCTTCCCGGTGCTGGGGGCCGCGATTGTCGCTCTCCTGCCCTCGGAGCGAGAGCGGCACGCGAAGTGGGTGGCAGCCGCTACCGCGACGGTGGTCCTCGCCGCCGCCCTCGGCCTGTTCGCCACCTTCGACCGCGGCGAGACGGGCTTCCAGTTCGTCCAGCGTCACACCTGGGTGAGTGCCGACATCGCCAGCTTCGATATCCAGTACCTGCTGGGCGTGGATGGGTTGAGCCTGGCGATGGTGGTGCTCACGGCGCTCCTGGGCCTGGTGGCTGTCCTCATCTCTTGGAACATCGAGCTGCGGCCCAAGGAGTACTTCGCCTGGCTGCTGGTGCTGGAGGCGAGCCTTCTGGGGGTGTTCACTGCCCTCGATTTCCTGCTCTTCTTCATCTTCTGGGAGGTAGAGCTGGTGCCCATGTACTTCCTCATCTCTATCTGGGGCAGCGGCCGCAAGGTGTATTCGGCCTGGAAGTACGTCCTGTTTACCTTCGTGGGCAGTGCCTTCATGCTGGTGGGTCTGCTGGTGGTGGCCTTCGCTGCCGGCACCTTTGATATCACTGTGCTGGGACGAATGGAGATCCGCGATGCCCTGCTGCCCACCCAGGCCATCTTCTTCCTGCTCCTGTTCGGCTTCGCCATCAAGCTGCCCGTCTTTCCCTTCCACACCTGGCTGCCCGATGCCCATACCGACGCCCCCACGGCGGTGAGCGTGATGCTGGCGGGGGTGCTGCTGAAGATGGGCGGCTACGGCATGTTGCGCATCTCCCTCACCATCCTGCCGGACGTGGCCCGCGACGCCAGTCTGTGGCTGGCCGCCTTCGCCGTCGTGAACATCATCTACGGGGCGCTGGTGACGCTGGTTCAGACCGACCTGAAGCGGCTGATCGCCTACAGCAGCATCAGCCATATGGGATACGTGTTGCTGGGCATATCGGCGTTGGGGCAGGTAGGCCTGACCGGGGCGGGCATGCAGATGTTCACCCACGGCCTGATCACCGGCCTGCTGTTCGTGCTGGTGGGGCTAGTCTACGACCGCGCCCACACCCGCCAGATCGGCGAGCTGTCTGGCCTGGCCCATAAGATGCCGATGATCGCCGTGGTGATGGCCATCGCTGGTCTGGCTTCGCTGGGGCTGCCTAGCCTGGCCGGCTTCGTGTCGGAGGTAACGGTCTTCCTGGGCACCTTCGAGAAGCACGAGGCGCTGACGGTGCTGGGAGTGATCGGCATCGTCCTGACGGCTGGCTACATCCTGTGGATGATCCAGCGGGTGTTCCTGGGCGAGCGTCTGCCTCGCTGGGAGGGGCTGGGCGACGCCACCGCCTGGTGGGAGCGGGTGCCGCTGGTGGTCATGGTGGCGGTGATCGTGCTCATTGGCGTTTTCCCCGCGATCCTGGCTGACGTCATCTCGACGGGCGTTCAGCCCATCGCCGAACGGCTGGTGTGAGGTATGGCTAGCATCGACCGCCTGGGCCCGGAGCTGATCCTGCTGGCTTTTGCTGGCATCATTATCCTGGCCGACCTGGTGATGCAGCGCAAGTCGCTGCTGGTGGGCGCGAGCCTGCTGGGCGTGGCCGGGTCGATTGTCTGGAGCGTGACCCTGGTGGCCCGCGACATGCGGGGCGGGGCCTTCGACGGCGCGCTGGTGGTGGACGACTTCTCGCTCTTCTTCAGCTTCCTGTTCGCTGGTATCGCCGCCCTGGTCATCCTGGCCTCCGTCGAGTACGTCGACCGATTCGTTCGCCACCAGGCGGAGTACTACGCTCTCATCCTGGCCTCGACGGCTGGCATGATGCTCCTGGCCGGGACCACCGACCTCATCGCCATCTTTATCGCCCTGGAGCTGACGGGCGTCTGTCTGTATATCCTGGTGGCTTTCCTCAAGGACGTGCGCTCCAGCGAGGCCGGCCTCAAGTACCTTCTCCTGGGGGCGCTGAGCACCGCTGTCACCCTGTATGGAATGGCCTTCCTATTCGGCCTGTCGGGCAGCACCAACCTGACGGACATAGCCAACGTAGTGGCGCAGGCCAACGACGACACGCGGGCCGCCCTGGTCATGGCGATGGTGCTCCTGGCGGCGGGCCTGGGCTTCAAGATGGCGGTGGTGCCTTTCCAGATGTGGGTACCCGACGTCTACGAGGGCGCCCCCACGCCGATCACCGCCTACCTGTCGGTGGCGAGCAAGGCGGCCGGCTTCGCGGTGGTGATGCGCATCTTCATGGAGGCCCTGGGCGACCGCTTCATCAGCAGCGATTGGGCCAACATGTTCGCTGGCATCGCCGCCGTCTCGATGACCGTGGGCAATTTGATCGCCCTCACTCAGACCAACATCAAGCGGATGCTCGGCTATAGCTCCATCGCCCAGGCGGGCTACTTCCTGGTGGGCCTGGCGGCCATCTCGGCCGCCAACGGCGAGCTCGCCCTGGGGGCCAGCGGCGTCGTCTTCTTCCTGGCGGCCTACGCCTTCACCAACC
>CAYGYF010000171.1:0-1758 GCA_964354065.1 uncultured Dehalococcoidia bacterium
AACGATATTAGGAGAGGGGGGTTCGGAGGTGAAAAGCTGGTCTGAAAACCACAGATTGATGCTATAGAATGGTTGAACCAGTAAAGCCAGAAGCGTGAAGAGGCAGCCCACCGCTATGAGTACCAAAGTATGATAAAGGCGCTTGCGTCGGCGTCTAGTTATTCTGCCTTTGACCGGAGAACCAATTGCAGTGTTGATTGTACCTCTGTATTTACCGCGAACTCTGCGATGATTTTAGGATCCCGAACGTGTAGTTCATATAGCTGAAGAATTGACTGTCACGAGTCGTCAGTCTTCACGTCTCCATATCTCGTGGTGGCGGATTTCCCACCGAATGCACTATCCTACCCTGGTGCAGTTCAGAAGACGCGGAACCCTCTGTACTCGTAAAATACGCTTTCCACTTGATATGACGCCGGCTACTGCATAACAGCGAGATTGACTCGCCGTTTGAATCATAATGCGTGTTACTGGTTCCATCAGGCCTGAGAAAGCCAGTCCATGTCTCACCATTCTCACTCCTGAGTTGAAGTTACCTGACCTGACGGCCAATCTATGGAAAAACAATCCCATACTTGATAAGTGGACATCTCCTTACTATACTCAGCTACCTTGACATCGTTAATCCAAACTCTGACGGTAGCCATGGAAGGGCCATACCCGTTGTCGCTATAGTAATGAACTTTATACTGGTATATTCCCTGCTCATAAGGTTCTTCCAGTGTGATGTTCTCCGGACCATAACCGTCACGGTCATCTTGATCAAGAGACGGGTTATCTTCGGTCACTCCACTGAGTCCCCAATCAGGGTTTTCATGTCGCCAGTGGCAATCATCAGGGATGGTCCAATACTGTCCTAATGGACGGACAAGGTGTGCGTCCAAGTCGGTGCCACTGGTATTCCAGCTTAGTTCAACTCTTATGGCATAGGTAGGAATATCTACATTAATAGTCACCATGTCTGCGGCAACGACCACGCCATTGGAGGCGGAAACCGTAATGACATTCACTCCGCCAGAAACGTTCTCATCGCTGCTGAAACTACCATTTTCTACCAGAATGGTATGAGAGGAACGGTTAATATCTATCGTCGCCTGAGTTATGGTGAGGTCGCTTACTGTACCGGTCACGGTAATCGTTCTGGAGGCTATGGTAGCGCCATCCTCCGGGCTGGTTATTTCCACTTCAAGTCTGATGATGGTGACACTGGTGGTAGCTTGGGCGGTCACTGTCCGAGCCAGGGCATCGGTGCCGGATGCAGTGGCGGTATTGACCAGGGGACTAACATCGTCGGTGGTTACGTCATAGGTTGCGGCAAATACCCAGGTCTCATCGACGTCAAGGATTTCATCTCCATTGGTATCGCCGCTCTGATAACCACCGTCATAGGTAATGTTCCCGACCTTATCATCGGTTACTGAGATAGCAGATAGAGGCGTATTGCCGGAGTTGGTTACGGTGTAGGTATAGGTTATGGTATCGCCATCACGGGCCTCCACTGGTTCGGCGGTCTTGTTCATGGCAACAGCCGGTCGCAGGATATCAACACTGGCGATATCTTCTTCAGACTCTACCGATCGGGATAGGGCATCGGTGCCGGACGCAGTGGCGGTATTGACCAGACGGCTAGCATCGTCGGCGGATACGTTATAGGTTGCGGTAAATACCCAAGTCTCATCGACGTCAAGGATTTCATCTCCATTGGTATCGCCGCTCTGATAACCACCGTCATAGGTAATGTTCCCGACCTTATCATCG
>CAYGYF010000171.1:1858-3759 GCA_964354065.1 uncultured Dehalococcoidia bacterium
TCTCATCGACGTCAAGGATTTCATCTCCATTGGTATCGCCGCTCTGATAACCACCATCATAGGCAATACTTCCGACCTTATCATCGGTTACTGAGATAGCAGATAGAGGCGCATTGCCGGGGTTGGTTACGGTGTAGGAATAGGTTATGGTATCGCCGTCATGGGCTTGTTCTGGTTCAGCTGTCTTATTTATAGCAGCAGCCGGTCGCAGGATATCGACAGTGGCGATATCCTCTTCAGACTCTACCGACCGGGACAGGGCATCGGTGCCGGATGCAGTGGCGGTATTGACCAGGGGGCTAACATCGTCGTTGGTTACGTTATAGGTTGCGATAAATACCCAGGTCTCATCGACGTCAAGGATTTCGTCTCCATCGGTATCGCCGCTCTGATAACCACCGTCATAGGTAATGTTCCCGACCTTATCATCGGTTACTGAGATAGCAGATAGAGGCGTATTCCCGGGGTTGGTTATAGTGTAGGAATAGGTTATGGTATCGCCGTCATGGGCTTGTTCTGGTTCAGATGTCTTATTTATAGCAGCAGCCGGTCGCAGGATATCAACAGTGGCTTTAGTCCAGTCGATTATTGCTTGGGACCCAGCATAGGCACCGGCAGCCGCAGCGTTGTTAACCAGAGGGTCGATATCCTCGGTGGTTACGTTATAGGTTGCGGTAAATATCCAGGTCTCATCCGTGCCAAGTCTGCCGTCGCCGTTACTATCACCGCTCTGGTAGAGAACATACTCAATCATATCATCAGTAACTGACACGCTTGACAATGGCACATTACCAGGGTTGGTAACAGTATAGGTATAGGTGACGGCATCGCCTACATGGACTTGCGTCAAGTCAGGCATCTTAGTTATTGAAATATCGGGGTTCGTTGAAGAACCTCCACCACCCCCGCCGCCACCACCCAATGGGACGAGCTGGGGTGACTGATCCAATATAATGATACATTTGCGCCCCTCAGGGATTTGTAGCTCAACACCGTTGGCCGTGACCCATATTTTCCCCCCGAGATTTGTTACCCAACTTGTGCCGTCAGCAATGACCTTAACAAGCATACTACTGCCTCTCACCGCAGCCACGCCAGTTGGTGTTTCAACTTCGTAGCTAGATGCTGGGTCAACAAGCTTTGTCACACGGCTTATGGTATTCCCTATTGCCTGCTTAAGCTTGATGGTTGTGGAGCCAGCATCGGAGACACCTAGTGAAACGACTTCGATCTCGGTGCCAGCCTGTAATTCGATAGTGCTGCCGTCAAAGAAAGTGATTTCGGCGCCAGAAGCGTCGCTGGTTTTTATGGTATCTCCGACTTCCAAGGACATCCCGACCTCCGCTTCTATCCAATCGCCCGTACCTGCCTTCATTACGAATACACTCCCCTCGGTTATTGAAAGCATAGTGAGCGTAGAAGGGTGGGAGGGTGGAACTGTAGGCTCAGTTGTGGGTGTATCTGAAGGCGCAGGAGTCGTATCTGTTGGCACTTCTGCTGTGCCCCCATTTGACGGCTCCTGGCCCCGGTGAATTAAAGCTAAGGTCACTGGAATAGATACAGCAAGTATACAGACGACAAGTATTAGCAACAGCCGTTTCTTACGCATGGTAGGTCTCCCGTAAGTGGCGAGAGTCTTTTTTCAGCGACATAGGCTTTTGAGGATATCTACTGTTTATCTGTAATGCGTTACCTGTTCTGATACACAACTTATGATCTCTCTCAGCTGACTTTGACTTCTTCAGCTATCAATGCGATAATTCGACTGGCGTTAACCGGTAATTGGATGGTACATTAGTACCAACGAATTAAGGTACTTTATCATACTACATGATACTTTACTCCAATCGGCATGTCAATAGGGTTCTATCTTGGGAACGAAAGGAATTTGGTACGGCAGA
>CAYGYF010000172.1:0-3755 GCA_964354065.1 uncultured Dehalococcoidia bacterium
CTGCTGGAGAAAAGACACTAAGCTACGATATTGGAACCGTTGGACGAGTGGATGTTAACACACGTGTTGCTGACCTCATACGAAGAGGAGACCTCTACACGCCAGAGCAATACTACAAGAGTGCTTTAAAAGAAGGGAGACTAGGAAAATTCAAATCAGAATTAGAAGGAGATGCTTATGGTTCGTACGGTGAAGCGACTAACATAGTAACTGGAAAAGACGTTGGTCTCATATACCTTCAACCAGGACTACCACGAACACCACTGGGCTCATCATTACGAACACGCTTATCAGAAATCCCAGACCTTTTGACTGGAAAGGGCTCCGTTAGTAAAGAGATACTAAGAATGCATCCTGAGATGGGAAAAACAGGAAGATACATTGCCCCAGCAGGTTACCTCGATGCCACGTTCATTTTCCCACAAAGAGGAGAGGTCTTACGGCATGAACTCATCCATGGTTACCAGAACATCGCTGGTATAGAACAGATGCCACCCAAAGCAATACGCCCGTCTTTTTTCGATGAAAACCTCTGGACACAGAACATGGAATACCGTACAAGACAACTCGCATCTGAGACAATGTATTTCACAAAAGCTGGTGAACCAATAACCTATGCTGAGTTCCAAAGCGGATTGCCACGCATCGGTGAACCAACAGCAACAGAGGGGTTAACAAAAACACAGAGACTCATGGAGACCCCAGGTGGAAGAATAGATTTCTCCAAGAGCATATCAGATTACAGCAACGTCCTTGCAGACATCAAAGGGAAACAAACAACCTACAGCCTCGTCTTCACAAAGACAGAAGCAAAAGGCGGAGAGACTGGAATCGCTGAAGGACTTGGAGACCTTGAGAGGGGTGGTAAACAAACAACCATTGGTTCATCTGGAGAAAAAGCATATAGCGGTTTATCAAAAAAAGAGGTCTTCGAGATACCAAAAGGCTACAAATCAAAATATGAACCAAAATATGAGGTATTAGAAACAGCACCAAAAGAGAAAGCGAGACTACAATTTACAACACAGGATTTTGGGAGAAACATTGGTGGAGTACAGGAAACCACCATAACAGCTAAACCAGAAAAACTCATACCAACTGGAGGTAAACCAAATGTTTCAGGTGTCTCATCGGAGGTCACCAGTGGAGGATTAGGATTACTAGGTGAAAGGACAACAACACGTTTCTCACTCTTCCCAAGTACACTCGCCCTCACAGGAACAGGTGCTCTTCTTGCTGGAGCAACAAAGAATCAGCTTGGCGGTCAGCTAACAAGACCAACCAGACCAAACTACAACACAGGTCTCCTCGCTATGAGAACAGAGACAGGTCTCAAACAAGAACAAAGAGGAGGTAGCCTAGGTGGATTACTTATCACACCAATAGATGAAACAGGTTTAAAGGAAGACAGACTCTTAGGATATGGCTCATTGGGTGGTCTAGGTCTTGACCTTGGTGGAAAAATTCAGTCACAATATGATTTCCAGAATCAGAACCAAGATGTCGGAAGAGTCACTATCCAAGATATAGGCTCCAGCAACATACAAGATTTAGCCCAAGCACAAGAACTAGCACAGAGACAGGGTTTACTCACCAGGACTATAACGCTGGTCACACCATCCACACCAACAAAACCAGCTATCCCAAGAATCCCACTCATCCCAGGAAGACCACCCGATGAGCCTACAACAGAAAACTATCTTGTTAAACCACAGGACGAAGGAGTCGCTTTTGATGTCTACGTCAAAGAACGAAGCATGTACAAAGGAAAAGTCCGTAAGGCTACAAAGTTCAAGAAGATGAACAGGAGCCCACTCAGCTACAGCGATGCACTTAGCCTTGGAGGAGACATCACGGATAACACCAGTGCAGTCTCATTTAGATTAAAAACAGTTAAAGGGAACCCGTCACGACTGAACAGACCAGTATCAGATTTTGGTCAACGCTCATATAAGTTCACAAAAAAAGGGGAGACATTCATCGAGAAACCAGATTACAGGATGGACACCCCAGGCGAACTACAACAGGTCAGTGCACTCGGACATGAAGCAAGACGAAACAAGGGAGACTATTTCACAAACAACTCTGGATACCTTAGCAACCATAGACAAAAAAAGAATAACTCCTCAGACATATTCCGTCTTAGTACTCCCCGTAACAGGAGCACTGGTTTACTATCAACAAAAACAAAGATAAAAGAGACAGGTCTCTTCAAGAAAAATAAAAGAGGTAAAAACAATGCTTACTACTAGCAGAATAAAAGCCCAGTTCACTATGGTCGCCCTAGTCGGGGTGCTCATAATGTTAATCGTCTACAGCCAACTCTACCCAATCATAGAGCAGTTCATCACGCCACTCATGGCACAGGTAGACCCAGCGACAGCAACCATCGTAAGCCTGATACCATTCTTCATAGCGGTCAGCATACTACTCAGTGTCCTCTACTACATCGTACCAGGAGGACGGAGATAAGATAACCATGCCATACGAAAAGATGATAGACAGCGTTATGGGAGCGACAGTCGGAATCGTTGCCATAAAGACAGGCGAGAAGATAATGAACAAAGCAATGAGCCACAAAAAAGGAAAAAAGAAGAAGGGACTGCTCCTATGAAGGTCATCATCAGCACCAGTAAGAAATATGGTGAGTACCTCTCAAAGCATCTTCAGAAAGAACACCCGAAAACCAAAGGACATATCAAGCTACGCAAATGAAGAAGACACAAGAGCCACGTGGACTCATCAACCTAGACCTCATCGAAAAGAAACTCGATGGACTACTCAAACGATACAGGAAGAAAAAGAAACAGAAGAAAAAAAAGACTAAGATAAAACCAAGGAACACCCTGATAGAATGAAATACAGAGTCATCAAGAAAACACGGAAGTTCATGTACCCGTACATCGCCATGCATGGACACCTCACACAAAGAGACAGACCAGACCGCATGGACAACATGAGGTACAACACCATCTACATCCGTGATGACCTACCACCAAAAAGAGAAAAAAGAATACTGCTCCACGAGTACCGTGAGATGCGTCTCATGGAAAAAGGAGAGACCTACAAGAAAGCACACAGGAAGGCTGGATACTAACATGAAAAAGAAATCACCACAGTTAATAGACGTTACAACAGAAGAAAAAATTGATTACGAGGAAGTCATCATACCGAAGAAATACAAATCAAAACACGGTGAAACCAAGTTTGAAATCTTCGACCTTGATGACTAGAGAACAACACAGGAGGATAAAGACAATGACCTGCAAAACACACCATGGAAAACATGGTGGACGATACAAGCTTCACCGTAAAAAAGGCGGTGGGACAAAACGAGTCTACCTGAAATAAACCAGTAGGAGAAAAAGAAAACAATGCACACCACAAAAAGAATCATATCAGTATTCATAGTATCACTGTTCATCCTAGGGCTCATCCCAACATACGTTCAAGTCGCAAAAGCAGGTGCGGTCGTTTATGTTGATGACGATGCAGACCCAGGCTGGTATGATGAAGACCATGTGCTTACAATCGCTGAAGCAATAACAAATGTAACATCTGGTGGAACCATCTACATCTGGGATGGAACATACAACGAAAACTCATTACAACTATCGTCAGCTCTCACCATCATAGGGAACTCAACAGACACCGTCCTTATTGATGGAGGTGGTTCTTCCAATATATTTGAGATAATCTTTGATAATGTAACTATACAAAATATTAATTTTACAAACTGTGATTATGCTGTTTAT
>CAYGYF010000173.1:0-3739 GCA_964354065.1 uncultured Dehalococcoidia bacterium
TCCTTACGGACACTACGCCCTGAACGTAGCGCGTCTGCCATTCCGCCACTTCGGCCCGGTCTGACTGGTGGGCGGTGCAGGGTTTGAACCTGCGGCCTCTTGCGTGTGAAGCAAGCGCTCTTCCGCTGAGCTAACCGCCCGCCCTAATCAACGCCCCTTCGACGTGGGAATCGCCGGCTGAGCTGTCGCCTCCGGCGAGTCTGCCCGCGACAGAAACCCCGGGGCCCACGCGACCAGATTGTACCCCCAGAGCCAGAGGCAGTCAAGCGGGTGCGTGTGCTTTTCCAGCCGCGCCTGCCGGCCGCGACGGGCGCCTCTGACCAAGCAGGCGTGGCTGGAGGATCTGGCCTTATCTCCGTCTGTCGGCCAGGGCCCTGACGAGGACGGCCGCCCCCATGAGCGCCAGGGAGCTACCGGCGGCCAGATATAGCCACCAGGGCGTGCCCTGACCCTGTCGAAGGGGCATACCTGAGGACGGCCTGCCAAAGGCGCCTGCCCCCGGCGGTAGGACGGGAGTAATCGTTGGGGTGGATGTCGGCGTCGCCACTTCCTCCAGCACCGAGGGGGTGGTGGCCACCCTATCGTTGACATCGCGGTCGAAGGTTTCGGTGAGGACGGTGGCCACGTTAATGATCGGCCCGGTCGGCGACTCGCTCACCCGCACGGCGATCTGGAAGGTTACGCTACCACCGGCGGGAATATCCCCCAGGTCACAGGTGAGAGTGCCGGATGGGCCCTCACGGCAACCGCCCGTATCGCTGATGTAGGTGAGGCTCGGCGGCAGGGTGTCGATCACCACCACCTTCTCCGCGGCGGCAGGGCCGGCGTTGGTCACGGAGATGGTGTAGGTCAGGATTTGGCCCGGCTTTATCGGATCTGGGCTGCCGGTCTTGACTATCGACACGTCGGCCTCGGGCTGTTGGGGCGTGAGCGTAGACGTAGGCGTCGGGCTGGGCGTCGGCGTCGGGCTGGGCGTAGGCGTGCGGGTCGGGGTGCCGGTGATAGCGGAGGTTGGCGTAGGCGTGGGGGAGGGAGTGGCGGTGCCGGTGGCGGTGGCCATCGGGGTAGCCGTGGCCGTCGCCGTCGGGGTAGCGGTGGCCGTCGCCGTCGGGGTAGCGGTGGCGGTGGCCGTCGGGGTAGCGGTAGCGGTAGCGGTGGCGGTAGCGGTAGCCGTCGGGGTAGCTGTGGCGGTGGCGGTGGCGGTGGCGGTGGCGGTCGCGGTGGCGGTGGCGGTGGCCGTCGCGGTGGCCGTCGCGGTGGCCGTCGCCGTCGCCGTCGGGGTAGCGGTGGCGGTGGCGGTGGCCGTCGCCGTCGCGGTGGCCGTCGGACTGGGCGTCGGCGACGGCGTCGGGCTGGGCGTCGGCGAGGGCGTAGGTGTGGCGAAGGGATTGATGGTCGGCCAGTTCTTGTGGACGTTGTCCTGGACGTTCTCCTCCTCCACCGGCGACTCGGGCGGGGGCGCCACCCCCACCTCCACCTCCACGCCGGTGTAGTTGGTCACCGGCACGAAGCAGTGGATGGTCATGATCCGCTGGAAGACGCGCACTTCGTCGGGTGCCATGCCGGGGAGGGAGAACTCGATCTGGCTGAACAGGATGCCACCGATGGTATCCTCGACCCAGAGGTCGCCGGGCTGGGGCTGCCAGCGGGCTTCGCAGACACCCGCCTCGGAGACGAGGAGAAGGATGACGTTGACGCTGACGGGGTAGTTGCCGTTGGTGACGGTGAAGGTGACAGGGATGTTTGCGGGCTGACTGACGTTCAGGAACAGGATCTCCGGCTTGTCCACATCGACGGACAGGTCGGTGTCAGGGCAGCCGTCCTGGTCGCCGACGCCATCATCGTCTTCGGGCAGGAAGTGGCAGAAGTCGCTGGTGTCGGGCACGCCGTCGTTGTCGTCGTCGGCATCGCAGATGTCACCCTGGCCGTCGCCATCCCAATCGGCCTGATCGGTGTTGGCATCGAAGGGGCAGTTGTCATCGCCGTTGGGGATGGTGTCATTGTCGACGTCTTCGATGGCGGTGACCGTGATAGTGTTCTCGGCCAGGTTGTTGAACGTGTTGGGGTCGGTGGCAGCGATGGGTATGGCCAGGGCGTACACTTGCAGGAGGTCGCTATCGGTAAGGGGCACCGTGCAGGTGACTTCGTAGCTGCGGGTGGTGGTGCGAATCTCGAAAGCAGCGAGATCGCCCCCAGGCGGCTGATTCGACATCAGAAACTCGATGCGCCTGACATGGTTGACGCCCACGTCGATGGGCGGCAGCACAGTGTCGCCTGCCGCCGGCAGCCATTCGGGCGTGCAGGGCTCGACAGAGACGATGGCCAGTTGCACGTGGACGTCGGTAGGGCTGACGCCGTTCGTCACGGTCACTTCGACGGGGAAGCCCGTGGCGATGTCGACGGGCACGTCGATGTCCTCGTCCTTGGCGAGGGCCACCGCCACGTCGCTCTCCGATTGGAGCATCCCTGGGGCGAGACCGTAGCGCTGGCCGGCGTGGCTGGGAGGAGGTGACCTGGGGGGGCCGCCAGCCCAGGGCCGCGTTCCCATAACTCCCACGAGGAGGGCTATCAGGACCACCAGCGTCAGAGCAGTGAGGACGAGCCGCACCCTCGTGATCCCCCTTCCTTTTCTGCCTCTCAAGTATAACAACGCCAGACGCCTCTAACCGGTCCGCGGCGGGGCCTGCCCTGAGCGGAGTCGAAGGGAAATCAGCAAACCGAATCTCCACGAATGCCGCAGGAAAACTGCTCTCACGTTAAGAGACGGCGAATAGCTGGGGGTCGTTACAGTCGCGTTGTCGGGCGCTGGGCGTCAGGAGGGATGGTCTTCAGGAAAAGACGGGGCCCATCCTGGACGCGATGAGCCCCGAGGGATTAGCTGCGATGTTGCCAGGTGGTGGCAGCGGAGGCAGGCGTGCACGAATCCCCTGGTCGCCTCGCCCAACCGGCTGACGAGGGGATTGTACTCCGGTTCCTACTAGGTTTGCGGGGCGGTTTCTAGTTAGGCTGCGCCCGTAAGCTGAAGACGGCAGCCCGGCGAAAGCGGCTTGCTCGTGTGGACGAGCTTACTCAAATTGGGCAAAATGGGCAAACATCTGCACGATTTCCGCGAATGGTTGTCGGTCGGAGTTCAAGGCGCTGTTGAGGTAGAGCGTTTTGGCCCTGGCTATGGTTAGCCCGGCCCGGCTTGCGAATATGCTCAATAATGGCCTACCGGGGATCAGATCTTTCCACTCGTCGGAATCGTTTTCCAGGCTGGTCGTTAGCTGGGTGAAGTACTCCTCCATCCAAGTCTGCAGCTCGGCCTTGTCCAAGCACTGCTCGACACGCTCCTTCTCTCGTTGCACTTTCGTGACTAGTAGGTCTTGAAGTTCGCCGAGAGTCTTCGCATGACAATCCTTCGGCATCACATCGAAATTCCCGACGGAGGCTCTCAATTTCGAAGCCGTGTGCAAGGCAGTCGCGTACGAAACCAGCTCTTTGGCGCTCTCGCGGAGAGCTTCGCGAATGGTCTCAGGAGAGCGAAGCCACGAGTCGTGTGGTTCGATGTCAGCAAAGGCGGCAGCCCACACCTCTTCGTCAAGAAAGTAGTTTTCAAGGTGATACTTGGAGAGAATCCGCAAGCGGCCGCTCTGTTGAGCCTCGAGCGTCTGCCTGGGGGCTGCAGCAGGAAGACTATCCCCGTCGCAGATCATGAAGAACTCCACACCCCAGATGCTCTTGGAGAGGACTGCGTCAT
>CAYGYF010000174.1:0-3735 GCA_964354065.1 uncultured Dehalococcoidia bacterium
TACAAGGCGGACACGGTGCCCGTGGGCGAGGACCAGCTCCCCCACCTGGAGCTGGCGCGGGAGATCGCCCGGCGGTTCAATCGCCTGTTCGGCGACACCTTCCCCGAGCCCCAGGGCAAGCTCAGCCAGGCGCCGGTGGTGCTCGGCCTTGACGGCGTCAACAAGATGAGCAAGAGCCTGAACAACGACATCGAGCTGGCGGCCACGCCCGAGGAGACGGAGCGGCGGGTGATGACCGCCGTCACCGACCCCCAGCGCACCCATCGCTACATCCCCGGCCGGCCCGAGGTGTGCAACGTCTACAGCCTCCACCACTTCTTCAATCCGGACCAGGTGGAGATTGTCTATGAGGAGTGCACTACGGCGAAGCGGGGCTGCGTGGAGTGCAAGGCCCAACTGGCCGAGGGCATCAACCGCGTCCTGGCCCCCTTCCGCCAGCGGCGGGCCGAGCTGGCCGCCCGCTCCGGCTACGTGGAGGGAGTGCTGGCCGACGGAGCCGCTCGCGCCAGCGTTATCGCCCGCGAGACTCTGATCGAGGCGCGGGACAGGATTGGGCTACCGGCGCCCTATGCCTACTGATCTCCCCCCGTCCAGGAGCGGCAAGAGCCCTCTGGAGGTGGCTCGGCTCTGCGCTCAGGAGGCCGGCCGCATCGTCATGGCCGGCTTCGGGCACGAGCATGAGGTGCGGGTCAAGGGGCGGGGCAACCTGGTGACCGCCGCCGACCTGGCCTCCGAGCGGGCCATCCAGGAGATACTGGCCGCCGAGTACCCCGACCACTCGATCCTGTCGGAAGAGACGGCAGGGGACTGGGCGAGACACGAGACACGAGACACGCAACACGAGACACGAGACACGCAACACGAGACACGAGACACGCAACACGAGCATCCCCTGTCCCGTGTCTCGAGTCCCGTGGGTCGCGGCGAGGGCTGGCTGTGGGTGGTGGACCCCCTGGACGGCACCCACAACTACGCTCGCGGCGTTCCCATCTTCTGTATCAACATCGCCCTGTGCTATGGGGAGGAGCCGCTCCTGGCCCTGACCTACGAGCCGGTGCGGCGGGAGGAGTTCCGGGCCCTGAAGGGGGTAGGGGCGTTCGTCAAGAGCGAGCGGATGCGGGCGTCGGCGAGGGAGAGTGTGCGGGAGTCGGTGGTGGGTGTGGACCTGGGCTACGACGACCGGCGAGCGGCCCGCCTGCTATCGCTGCTGCACGAGCTGTGGCCGGGGATGCAGAGCGTGCGCATCATGGGCTCGGCGGCGCTGGGGCTGGCCTACGCCGCCTGCGGCCGCTTCGACCTGTTCGTCCACCACATGCTGTACCCCTGGGACGTGGCGGCGGGCATCCTGCTGGTGCGCGAGGCCGGCGGGGCGATCAGCGACCGCGATGGCGGGCCGGTGAGCATCCGCAGCGAGGGAGTCGTGGCCGGGGCGCCGGGCGCCCACGCGGACTTCCTGCGGCTGGCGGCGGGAAGGCGGTGGCGGGGGTAGGGGGGGCGCGTGTTAGGACGCGTTGGTGATTCTTTCTTCCGCTGAGTAGATGGGGAGACCAAGCTTTCGATACACTCTGACCGCGTGCTTGGCCGACTTGTATCCAAAATCGTTAAGATCCTCTACGACCTTGCCGTCGCGCACGGCGATGACACGCCAGCGGTCGAAGTCTGCGCACGACGTAGCCTCACGGCAGACCACGTAGAAACTTGGCGGCATCAAGGCCTGCTCAGACTAGCACTTCCTCCAGGGATATGACGTTCCGCGCTGGGTCCACACGGTAGGCGACGAGACGCACAGTCTTGTCCTCTATCTGCTTCCTCCTGTGGACGTACGTGAGTACTGGATCGTCGAAGCCGTGCGCCACGATGAGAGGCTGAACCATTTCTGAGTCCCCGTTGGCCAGTTTCCTGACAAGCCAGTCCTCGTATCTGATAACCTGGTGAAGGTCCCTCTCGCGGGCCTCATCCGTCTTGAGCTCGATGCAGGTGAACTTGTGCAGGATGTCTACGGAGTCAACCTCGGTCACGTGTGTGAGGAAGAGATCCATGACGGTGTTGAAGGAAGTTGGCACATAGTTCAGTATATCGCGGTATTCTCCTATGAGATGCCGGAGCCTGCCCTCAACCAACTGGCGCGTGAGCCAAGCGTTGAGAAAGCCCTCGAATCTGAGTCGACCCCGCCCGTCGGTGGCCAGGTCGATTGGCAGCGGCGTGTCCTGGGGTGCATAGCGTTCCGGGATAGGCGCCACTGGCTGGAAGATGGGATTGTTCCTCAACAGGAGGCGAATCAGCTGTTTGCCTTCGGCTTCGGTGATCGGATTGTGGTTCTTGCGGCGTAGCGTGTTCAAATCGAACGCCCAAATGAGCCCTCGGTCCCTGAGATCGAGGATGTCGCTCAAGGCGACCGGTCTTGGGAAATGTCTGATAACGGGCTCGAAACATACGCGATACGGAAACGGCTGCTGAGTGTTCTCCCATAGGGGAGTTTGGTCGAGAAAGCCGCCGGTGGTGGCCTTCCAGAGGCCGTGGATGCCGGCATTGGTGACGTAGAAGAAAATAATGTCGCCAGACTTTATCGCGCTGAAACTCGCTATGATGTCAGCGTTGGTCTGCGGTCGATCCACTGACGCTCCGCCATAGACGCCGTGTCGAAGGCAGAGTCTGAAGTTTTCCTCTCCCACTAGGAGGACGTGATAGCCCATGGCGGGTCCCTCCGATGCATTATATATCGGTGGCCGTCATCTGCTGCGGGCCAGGCACGGGGCGGCCAGCACCCCACTACATGTCGTCGCTTGTCTTTGAATCGCATTCAGCGCAGACAAAATCGCCTTCCGGATAGGGGAGGTTGTTCCATATTCTTGTGCGAATGTCATTGAAATCGGGAACCCTGTTGACAAATCGGGCGGCGTGAAAGGACACGTCCCTGCCACAGTGGTTGCACACATCAACAGATCTCTTGTCTTCACGAACGTTCCTTGCCTGATGGAGGAATTGCCAAGCCCGAAGCCGCCACTCGGTCCATTCCTGCGGCGGAAGGCAGCTTGGATAGTTGGACGGGCAGTCGCATAGGGGATCGCACCCAGGGCCGAGAAGTCGCCGCTCTGGGAACAGGAACTGCGTCACGGAAATCCTCCGCTGAACTATACACCGGCCAGCGGAGCTTGTCACTGTGCGGCCGCGCGATAACCTCTTAGCGCAAGCATTCTGCGATGTCAAGCCCTCGGTGTGGCTTTTGGGCCAACTCCTTGGGGAGATACCCGGCCGCTGAAGCTACCGCACGCGCCCCACAAACCGCCCGATGCGCCGTAGCGCCTCCTCGATCTGGTCGATGGGGGCGGCGTAGCAGGCGCGGACGTGGCCCGCCCCGCACTCCCCGAAGGCGGAGCCGGGCACGACGGCCACTTTCTCCTCCCGCAGCAGCCGCTCGGCGAAGTCGTGGTCGGACAGGCCGGTGGAGCGGACGGACGGGAAGGCGTAGAAGGCGCCCCGCGGCTCGAAGCAGGTGAGGCCGAGGCGGTTGAAGCCATCGACGATGAGGCGGCGGCGGCGGTCGTACTCGGCCACCATCGCCTGCACCTCGTCCTCGCCGTTGCGCAGGGCCTCGAGGGCGGCGTACTGGGCCGGCGTGGGGGCGGACATGATGATGTACTGGTGGACCTTCATCATCGCCTCCAGGAGGTCGGTGGGGGCGCAGGCCCAGCCCACGCGCCAGCCGGTCATGGCGTAGGCCTTGGAGAAGCCGCC
>CAYGYF010000175.1:0-3713 GCA_964354065.1 uncultured Dehalococcoidia bacterium
GCAGGGCGGCGGGCGGTTGGCGGCGGCGACGCTGGTCGCGGGCGCGAATGTCAGCCTAACGGGGCGAATGTGAAGAGTCTATACGTTGGCAATCTGGCCCACGACACGACCGAAGCGGATCTCCGAGCGGTATTCTCGCCGTTTGGTGAGCTTGTGTCGGTCCGGGTCGCGAGCGACAGGCGCGGCAGGCCCAAGGGCTTCGCCTTCATCGAGATGGCCGACGAATCGGCGGCGTCGGCTGCGGCGGGGTCGCTGAAGGGGACGCAGCTCCACGGCCGCACGATGGATATCGTCGAGTCCGAGCCTCCGGGCAAGCGGCGCAGTAATCGGGGCCGCGGCCGGTCCGGCGGGCGCCGTCGCTAGCAGGGCATCGACGTGCCCGCGAGCGTCGAATCCCTTTGAGGTCGTCGCCCGGCCAACCCCGCTAGTCGTCTCTATATAGAAGCCCGGGTAGGGGGCGGCGTCCCATTCGATGCTTGAGCACAGCCGGGCTGCCTGTCAAAGGCTTTCCCGTCAGCCCGTTCCCCACCTGACCGCCTTGGGCAACGTCACAGTGGAGGATAGCCAGCGCGCCCAGTTCTTCGACCATCCCCGCCGGGAGCGGATCAGGCTCTTCCCTAGCAAGACCCCCTAGCGTAGGCTATAATCCGAAAGCAATGGCCGCCGACGGGCGGTCGCCTTCTTTGCGGAGGGGGGAGCCAGCATGACTTATCCAGAGGTAGAGTCTGATCGTCGTCTCGGGGTTCACGGCATCAAGAATGTCGCTGCCGTGCACTGGAACCTGCCAACGCCTGCCCTCTACGAAGAAGCGGTGCGCCGGCGGGAAGGGGTGGTCGCTCATCGGGGACCCCTCGTCGTCCGCACGGGGCACTACACCGGCCGCTCGCCCAACGATAGGTTCATCGTGCGCGAGCCCACCAGTGCCAGCCGCGTCTGGTGGGGCAAGGTCAACCAGCCCCTGGATTTGGACCGATTCGAGGCTCTCCGTGAACGATTTCTGGCCTACCTGCAAGGAAGGGAAGTTTTCGTCCAGGACTGTTTCGTCGGTGCCGACCCGAACTATCGCATCCCTATCCGGGTGATCAGTGAGACTGCCTGGCACAGCCTCTTCGCCCGCAATATGTTCATTCGGGCAACGCCAGCCGGGCCTAGATGGCACGGGCCGCAGATTGTCGTGCTCGACGCCCCTCACTTTCACTCGGCCCCCAATGTGGACGGAACCAACTCGGAGGCGTTCATCATTTTGCATTTTGGCAGCGGCACCGTGTTCATTGGCGGCACCAGCTATGCCGGCGAGATCAAGAAGTCGATCTTCAGTGTCATGAACTACAAGTTGCCGGCCAAAGGAGTGCTGCCCATGCACGCCTCCGCCAACCAGGGACCGCAGGGAGACGTGGCTATCTTCTTTGGCCTGTCCGGCACCGGCAAGACCACCCTGTCAGCCACCTCTGACCGAGCGCTGATCGGCGATGACGAGCACGGCTGGAGCGACCAGGGAGTGTTCAACTTCGAAGGCGGCTGCTACGCGAAGGTGATCCGTCTTAGCGCGGAGGCTGAGCCTGAGATATACGAGACCACACGCTGCTTCGGGACGATCCTGGAAAACGTGGCCATCGACAGCGAAACACGCCGGCTCGATCTGGATGACGACTCCCTGACTGAGAACACGCGCGGCTCATACCCCATCTCCTACATCCCCAACGTCAGCCTTTCCGGCCTCGGCGGCCACCCTGCCAACATCTTTATGCTTACCGCCGATGCCTTTGGCGTCCTGCCTCCCATCGCCAAGCTCTCCCCTGAGCAGGCGATGTACTACTTCCTCTCGGGCTATACGGCCAGGGTGGCGGGCACCGAGCGCGGTATCATCGAACCGCAGGCGACCTTCAGTACCTGCTTCGGCGCTCCCTTCATGGTCCTGGATCCCATCGTCTATGCCCACATGCTGGGCCAGAGGATCGCCGCTCATAACGCCCAGGTCTGGCTGGTGAACACCGGCTGGAGCGGCGGTCCCTACGGCGTCGGCCAGCGCATCAAGATTGGCTACACCCGGGCCATGATCCGCGCCGCCCTGGCGGGAGCGCTGGGCTCCGTACCCTACGAGCAGGAGCCAGTCCTTGGCCTGTTCATCCCCACCGCCTGCCCGGATGTCCCGCCTGAGCTTCTCCACCCCCGCAACACCTGGCAGGATCCCCAGGCCTACGATGTCCAGGCCGCGAAGCTGGCGAAGATGTTCGCCGATGACTTCCAGCAGTATGCCCCTCGTGTCTCCAGGGAGGTCAAGGAAGCGGGACCCAGGGCTTGAACCACGGCTCGACGTGGGAGCCGAGGTCACGCTACTGGAGCTCTTGCCTCACATCCTGCCCCAGGAAGACGAAGACGTGGGTCGAGGCCTGGCGAGGATGTTCGGCCAGAGGGGAGCGAAGGTGCTCGCGGGCGCTCGCCTCCTGCCTGATGTCCGCTCCTGTCGGGGCCTGCTTCGGCCTGTCGATGGTCCAGGGCTCAGCGCCGGAGGCGGGCGCCCGCGTGGACTGGCGGCGCCGCGCAGGGCTGGTGCTCCTTGCAGCAGGTCCGGCTGCCCCTTGGCCAGAATTGAGCTATAATCGGCGTAGCTGGGGGCATTGTCGCCGCTGAAGGATACCGGTCTGGCTGTGGTGCCCTGCGCCTCGCTTGAGAGGCACGAGACATGAGGGTTAGCGCCACCGAACCTAAACGTAGCTCAGCCGTTTGGGCTCCTGCTGAATCTCTTTCTCCCCGGGTTCGCCGCCTGCGGGACGAGTTCTTCTCTTTCTATCGCCGGGACTATTTCCGCAACGAGGTGCGCCCCTACACCAGCGGCACGCCCTGGGATCAGGTCTGGTCGCCCCACAACTGGGGCGTCGTCCCCGAACTGTACGTCTTCCTCAGCGCCTATCAGGACAGCCTGTTGGCCGCCGCCGAGCCGGTGACGCTTCCCTCAGGCTTCTGGAGCGAGCCGCTGGTCGTGCGGCGCGCTCTCTTCTTCCGAACGGTGCTGGAACGGCACCTGCCAGTCAACATCCTCGACGGTGAGCTGATCGTCGGCTCCTACTTCAACACCGCCCTCTCCAAGACCCATACCAGGCGAGAGGGACAGCGCTGGAATCGCCTGGTGGGCCGCTGGCGCCGCCGGGCGCAAGAGCTCAACAGTTTGGGCGTCGGCAACTGCGGCGCAATTCCTGGCCACCTTATCCCCAACTATCCCAAGGCCCTCCGCCTCGGCTTTCGGGGGATCGTGGCCGAACTGAACACAGAGCTTGAGCAGGCCACAGATCGGCAGAAGAGAGACCTCCTGCGGGCCCTCATCACCTCCTGCCAGGCGGTGCCCATCCTCGCCGCCCGCTACGCCGCCGAGGCCGAGCGCCTCGCCGCCGACGAGCCCGACCAGACGCGTCGGGACGAGCTACGCGAGCTCGCCCGTATCTGCCGCAAGGTGCCCTGGAATCCGCCCGAATCCTTCCACGAGGCCCTCCAAGCCCTGTGGTTCACCCACATGCTGGTCATGGCCGCCGAATCCTACCCGGGACCTGGGCTCTCCCTCGGCCGCGCCGACCAGTATCTCTTCCCCTACTACCAACGTGACTTGGACGCCGGCCGCCTCACCCGCGAGCAAGCGCGGGAGTTGCTCCAGTGTTACTGGATCAAGCACAACTATGCCTATGACTACCAGGGACGAGTGGGCACCAACCAGGGGATCA
>CAYGYF010000176.1:0-2251 GCA_964354065.1 uncultured Dehalococcoidia bacterium
ATGATGAAGAAGGTGATCCCCTTCTCGTAGCACAGCTCCTCGATGGAGGCCACCAAGCGCTTCATCAGGGTAGGGTTGACCCCCGCCCCCGGCTCGTCCAGGAGCACCATCTGGGGGTCGCACATAAGGGTGCGCGCCAACTCCAGCAGCTTCTTCTGCCCCGACGATAGGTGGCCGGCGTATTCGTCTCGCAGCTCCCACAGGTCGACGAACTTTAGCACCTCCAGCGCCTTGTCGTGGATCTTGCGCTCCTGTCTGCGCACCAGGTAGGGGACGAGCCAGGGGCTCCAAACGTTTTCGCCGAGCTGTCCCCCCGGCACCAGCATCAGGTTCTCCAGGACAGTCATCCACTTGAGCTCGCGGGGGACCTGGAATGTGCGGACGATCCCTTTCTTGAATATCTTGTGCGGGGCAAGGCCGTCGATTCGCTCACCCTTGAACAAGATCCTGCCAGCGGTGGGCTTCAGGAAGCCGGTGGCCAGGTTGAACAGGGTGGTCTTGCCAGCGCCGTTGGGCCCGATAAGCCCCGTGATCGTGCCCTCCCCTACCTGAAAGGAACAGCCGTTGAGGGCCCTGACCCCGTCGAAGCTCTTGACGACTTCCTGGACCTCCAGCAGCGCGGCCATCCTGATGCTCCCTATCCGCCTCATCGTCGTCCCGAAGGCGACGTCTCGATGGCCTCAGTATAGCGAACTCGCATGTGTTCCGCCATTCCGCGCCGGTTTTGTGGCTTGTTGGTTCGTTGGTTCCCCCTTCCATCGGCGGCATGCTATCATGAATCTGTGGTATATCTGCCTGGGCCGCCAGGTCGGCCGACCTTCGGCCCCGATAGGTAGAGGGAGCTAGGCGTTGATTTTGGCCTATCTGGACCTCCTGGACGCCAGCCCAGGGGCGTTCCTTGTTTTCTTTGGGGCTGTGGTGACAGCTCTCCTGGTGGGCATCTCCTTTCACGAGTTCAGCCACGCCTTCGCCGCCGACAGCCTGGGCGACCCTACCCCTCGCTACCGCGGCCGTCTCACCATCAATCCTTTCGCCCACCTGGACCCGTTGGGCACCATGCTCCTGTTCATCGCCGGTTTCGGCTGGGGCAAGCCCGTGCCGGTCAACCCCAACCTCATGCGCAACACCAGCCCCAAGACCGGCATGGCCACCGTAGCTGCAGCCGGGCCAGCCTCCAACCTGGTCATCGCCAGCCTGGCCGCGCTGCCCATCAAGCTCGATGCGGTTCCCTGGCATGGGCCCTTCTTCGTGCTCAATATGTCGGCGCAAAGGGTGAGCGCCGAGATTGCCAGTTGGGGCGCGGCCGACTACCTCGGCCTCTACCTAAGCTCCATTATCATCTTCGGCATCATCCTAGCCATATTCAACCTGATCCCCCTGGCGCCCCTGGACGGCTTCCGGGTGGCGGTGGGCATCCTGCCCCGAGAGCTGTCCGAGTCCCTGGCCCGAACGGAGCAGTGGGGCTTGCCCCTCCTTTTCATCTTCCTCTTCGGCATACCCTTCCTCACCGGCTGGAACGTAAACCCCTTCTGGGACATGATGGGGCCGGTCGTGAACGGCCTGATCCGCCTGTTAACGGGGGTCGATACCAGTGTCTTTGGCTAGGGCAGCCTACCGGTCGCGTCAGTTCTTTGCCGCTCTCGGCGCCCGCCTGAGCCCGGCCGAGCGGCAGACCATCGCCGCCCATCTCACGCCGGCGCAGCAGCGGCTGTTCTCGGCCATGGCCGGGCGAGACCAGCGGCACTCCCTCGATGTCATCCAGGCCCTTCAGGGGATGGGTTGCCAGGAGGAAGAGGTGCTGCTGGCCGCCCTCCTGCACGATGTGGGCAAGGGGTCGGTCCGCCTGTGGCACCGCGTGGCCTACGTCTTGCTCCAGGCCGCCTCGCCGCGCTTGCTCGACCGTCTGGCGCAGCCGAACGGGCCTGCCCTGAGCCTGCCGAACGGGCGGGGCTGGCGGTGGGCGATGGCCGCTATCAGAGACCACGGCGCCCGTGGGGCGGCTCTGGCCGAGGCGGCGGGGGCTCCGGCCACGGTGGTAGAGTTGATCCGACATCACCAAAGGGCCTGTCCTGAGCCTCCGCCGGAGGCGGATCCGCCTCTGGCGGAGGCCGAAGGGGCCGATAGCGGCGACCGTCGTGTGGCCCTCCTGCGGGCGGCCGATGAGTCCTGCTGACCTGCCTGCCGGCAGGCAGGTCAGCCTTGGGGGGAACTCTGTGGAACGCATAACCATCATCGGCCTCGGCCTCATCGG
>CAYGYF010000176.1:2351-3702 GCA_964354065.1 uncultured Dehalococcoidia bacterium
GCCTTGGGGGGAACTCTGTGGAACGCATAACCATCATCGGCCTCGGCCTCATCGGTGGCTCCCTGGGCCTGGCCCTTAAGGCTGCCAGGCTCAAGGACATCGAGGTCGTCGGCTACGACAAGGACACCCCGACCTCCGTCGACGCCCGCCGCCGCGGAGCCGTGGACAAGTCGGAGCCTGTCCTGCAACGGGCCGTCCGCGATGCCGGCCTGGTAATCATCGCCACCCCCATCACGGCCATCCCCACCGTCATGGAGGAGATAGCGGGCGAGCTGCGGCAGAGCTGCGTCGTCACCGACACCGCCAGCACCAAGGCCATCGTCATGGGCTGGGCCCGCGAGCTTCTACCCCCCACGGTGAGCTTCGTGGGCGGCCACCCCATGGCCGGCAAGGAGACGGCCGGCATCGCCAACGCCGAGGCCACGCTGTTCGCCGCCAAGCCCTACTGCATCGTCCCCGCCGCCGACGCCAGCGAGGGGGCGGTGCAGGCGGTCGCCGCCATCGCCCAGCTCATCGGCGCCCGTCCCTTCTTCATCGACGCCGAGGAGCACGACCGCTACGTGGCGGCCGTGAGCCATCTGCCCCTCATCCTGTCCACCGCTCTGTTCACCCTGGTGCGCGGCAGCCCCGCCTGGCCGGAGCTATCGGCGTTGGCCAGCAGTGGCTTCCGCGACATCACCCGCCTCGCCTCCACTGATCCCGCCCTCAGCCACGACATCTGCCTCACCAACCGGGACAGCCTCCTCCACTGGCTGGACCGCCTGGTGGAAGAGCTCTCGCGCTATCGAGAGCTGCTGCGGCAGGAGCAGGAGGAATCCTTGTTCGAAAGCTTTGCCAAGGCTCAGCTTGAGCGTGACAACTACCTGGCTGCCCCGCCGTCGCGGCCCGAGCGCTACCCAGAAGTCCCGAGCGGCAGCGACCAACTCCTCTCCCTGCTGGTGGGCGAGCGGCTTATTCGGCGATTCAAGGACATGGGAGAGGTCCTCGCCGAGAGGGACGAAGCAAGTCGCCGCAAGGCCCCCAGGAGGCCCCACAAGCCATGAGGAAGACGATGCGGCCGCCGCGCCGGCTGCGGGGAACCATCGAGCCGCCCGGCGACAAGTCCATATCCCACCGCGCAGCCATCCTCAACTCCATCGCCCAGGGCGAGGCGGTGGTGGAGAACTTCCAGGCCGGCGCTGATTGCCTGGCCACCCTGCGTTGCCTCAAGGCCCTGGGTGTGGCGCTCGCCCTCGATGGCCGGGGAAGGCTTCGCATCCTGGGCAACGGTCGCTCCGGTCTGAGGGAGAGCGTCAACGTGCTGAACGCCGCCAACTCCGGCACCACCCTGCGCCTGCTCGCCGGCCTCCTG
>CAYGYF010000177.1:0-3693 GCA_964354065.1 uncultured Dehalococcoidia bacterium
GTCACCCTGAGCGCAGCGAAGGGTCTCTGCTCACACGCTTCAGCCGACTATGCTGACGATGGGTCGTTAATTCGTTTATGACCATTAGTCCGCGGGCAAAGCGGCTGGGCAAAGAATAGTCGGCTGTCCCGCGTGCGCCTTATACAAGGGAGGCGCACGTCGGGCGTGTGCGGATGGCGGAGAGTTGTGTCTATGCGCAGCGCGGTATGGAAGCTGGGGACGGCCTTCACGTTTCCGCGGACGCGGCTCGCCGTACGGGATCTTGTCCGGCGGTGGCTGTGGGTGGGCGTGCTCCTCTGGTGGTGGGCGTCGTTCATCGCCCTCGTCATCTATGCGCCGTTGCGGGACCGGATGGATGATCTCGGCTTCCCGGTCCACGGGGCCGAGATTGAGCGCGCGCTGTTCGGATCGCTGCCCACCCTCTGGCTGCAGGGCCACGTCTACCCGCTATCGCCGCATCTGTTGGAGTGGGCAACCGTGGCTGTCCACATGTCCTGGTTTCTCGTACCTGGTCTGGCCGGCGTTTTGGTTTCATTCAAGAGGCCTCATCGGATCGGTTCCTTCTTCAGGTGGTGGATAGCCTTGCAGGCCCTGGCGCTCATCATTTTCGCTATCCTTCCCCTGGAGCCGCCGTGGATGGCCAGCCATGACGTTGTTAGGATTATCGCCATTCGTTGGGACGGGACGATCCCAGACGGAAATCCCCTGGCGGCTATGCCCAGCCTGCACGTAGCTTTCCCGCTGCTGATCGCTTTCTGGTTCTACCGGGAACGCTGGAAGGCGCCGGCGCTGGCCATGCTGGGCTACTCCTCTCTTGTCGCTTTGGCGGCCGTGTTCTCCGGCGAACACTACGTGGTGGACGTCATCGGCGCGGTAGCCGTCGCGGGTGTCATCTACCTGGCGGCCCAAGTCGACTACGCCGCAGTCCTCCAGGCCCTGCCACGCCCTCGGCTGATAGCCGGCTTTCCCGGCAGACGGCCAGCTTTGCCTCTCCGCGCGATCAGAGAGGCCCACCAGCAGGAGGAAGGCCAGGCGCTCATCGAGTTCGCTTTCGTCATGCCCCTCTTCCTGGTCTTGCTGCTGGTGCTGGTGGACTTCGGTATGGCGGTGGACCACCGCCTTGTCCTTCAGCACGCCGTCAGCGAGGGCGTGCGGGAGGCGATGGTCACGGTCGAGGAGACTCAGATCAAAGACACAACGGTGCGCCAGTCCCAGCGTCTCCTGACATCCGACGACGTTACGGTCTGCTACGAGGACCAGGACGGCAACGGAGACTGCGGGGACCTTCTCGATACGGTGCGCGTCGCGGTGACGTACACCTACAAGTTCAGCGCGGGCGGCGGCGAGATGCTAGACGCCTTTGGTGTCCCGGTGCCCAGCATTGTAATGGACCTGTCCTATGATGCAGCGCTGCAGACGAAGGTGGAGGGAGCGCCATGTTGCCCGTGAGCAGCCCCAGCCGGCGCGAGGAGCCCGCGGCAGCCCCGACTCGCTCTAACGGCGAGCGCGGGCAGGTTCTGATCCTGGCTGTCGTGGCCATAACCGTGGTCTTGGTTATTGGCGTCATCACCGTGGACGTCGGCATGTG
The DNA here is from genome assembly GCA_964354065.1 of uncultured Dehalococcoidia bacterium. Classification (GTDB taxonomy): domain Bacteria; phylum Chloroflexota; class Dehalococcoidia; order SM23-28-2; family SM23-28-2; genus JAUYDU01. The sequence continues at coordinate 1,589 of CAYGYF010000177.1, forward strand.
GCTCAGCGGGCGCGCGAGCGTGGTCAACGCCGTGGATCAGGCCACGATGGCCGGCTCCCTGTACCTCCCCAAGGACGGCGCGACGGCCGAGACCGTGGCCAAACAATATGTCCAGGAAAACGACCCTGACATCGGGGACGTAGAGGTTACCTTCCGCTGCATAGTGGGGGACCGCGACGGGGACGGCCAGCCGGATTCCGGCGACATACCGGCCGTCTGCCCGCAGCTCAAGGACGCCCCCTTCACCTGCATCAACGGTCTGTGCTACGCCAACTGCGACTTCACAGGGACAGCGAAATGCAACACCATCGTGGTCAAGGGCAGCAAGGACGTCCCCTTTGGCTTTGGCCCCATCTTCGGCCTCAACGAGGGAGCGGCCGCCGGCTTCGTGTCCGCCGCCTGCCGCGGCGCCTGCGGCGGGCCGCCCACGGCGCCCCTGGACCTCGTTGAGATCATCGACCGCACTTACAGTATGAGCTCAACGGACCTCACCAACGCCAAGAACGGCGCGAGGGCCGTTCTGGAGCTGTACAATCCGGAGGTCCAGAGGGTAGCCCTGGCAACCCTGCCGCAGAGCCTGCCTACCAACGACTGCACAGCCGTGGCGAAGAACAGCGACCCGGGCAACTGGACGCTCACCCCCCTGCTCAGCGACTACAAGAATCCGGACGGTTCTCTGAACACCTCTTCAGAGATAGTCAGCGACATCAACTGCCTGCAGCGGTCCGCGCTGTGGTCGCCTCCGGCGCAGACGGACCTCGGCAGCCCCACCAAGGCGGCCACGGAGCTCCTCATCAACACGGGCCGGCCGGACGTGAAATGGGGGATCATCCTGCTGACGGACGGCCAGGCCAACATGATGCCGCTGACGGGCAGCGGCTACCTGAACTGCGGCGCCAACGCGCCGGTGACCACCTCCGGCAACGGCGACCGCAACGGGTACGAGGTGACGCCCGCCAATGCCTGCGCCGACGGTGGGGGCGAGGCCCAGGATCTCGATAGTGGCACCGGCACCAGCACTTCTTGCGACAGCACGTACAAGGACCGCCACGTCTTCTACAACTACAATATTCCGAACAGCATTCCGAACCTTAGCACATCTCCCATCAAGGGCATCGAGGTGCGCCTGGACGCCAGGGTTGACTTGGCTTCCGGGACCAGAAACTTGTGTGTGCAGCTTTCTTGGAACGGCGGCACCAGTTGGACGACCGCGTCGAGCGACTATAGGACCTCCAACCTAGGGACCAGCCAGGGAACGTACATCCTGGGCAGCGACCTCGACAACTGGAACCACAACTGGACCGCCTCCGAGCTGTCTAACGCCAACTTCCGAGTGAGGGTCACGGACGTAAGCAGCAATAACAGTCGCGACTTCTATCTGGACTGGGTGGCGGTGCAGGTGTATACGTGGCCGCCAACCACACAATACAAAGGACCATGCGACTACGCCGCCAAGCAGGCGGCCGCCGCCAAGACCCTCGACCCGCCCATCGAGATCTTCACCATCGGCTACGGCATCGAGAACATGGACTGCGACAGCTCATCCGGCGAACTTTCGTCGTCGCCGTACTACAACCAGCGAGCCACGACCCTGCTGGCGGACATGGCGACTGACTCGCTGGACGACCATAACCACTGTCGCTACGCCAGCGACATCGCCGCGGAAAACGCCGATGGCGACAACTTCCTGTGCGAGGCCCAGGGCAGCGACCTGGAGCCTATCTTCAGGGCGGCGGCGGAGGCCCTGGCCTCCGGCAGCCGGCTGGTTTCGATACCGTTCTGACAGACATGAAAGCGAGAACGCGACCCATGACAAGCGAGGACAACTTGCGGGAGAGAAGGTGGACTGAATGGCAAAGAAGCCAACCGGCAGCGTGACGCAGCGGTCAGGCCGCTGGGTCCTGGCTCTGGCCGTCGTGTTTGGGCTCATCGCCGCTATCCTGATCTTCGCGATCCTTTCTAACAGCGACAGCAGCGACAAGACGGAGGGCCCGGGCCCCGCGGCAACGACGGTCAAAGTAGTCACCGCCGCCACCGATATCGCGGAGCTCACCAGCCTGAGCGCAGACGAGCTGAAGGTCGTCGCCGTCCCGGCGGAACTGGCG
>CAYGYF010000178.1:0-3680 GCA_964354065.1 uncultured Dehalococcoidia bacterium
GATGGCTCGGACGATCGCTTCCAGGGAAACCCGTTTACCCGCGCCCTGAAAGCGCTCCTCGGTGCCGGGGTTGGCCTGGAAGCCGGTCATGCTGGTCCAGCCGTTGTCCAGGATGATCAGCAGCAGGCTGGCCCGGTGCTGCACGGCATTGATCAGGGGCGGGATGCCGGCGTGGAAGAAGGTCGAGTCGCCCATGGCGGCCACCAGCGGCCCCTTCAGGCCGACGCGCTGGAAGCCCTGGGCCAGGCCCAGGCTGGAGCCCATGGCCAGCTCGGTCCAGCAGGAGTCGAGCGGAGGGTTCATGCCCAGGATGGTGCAGCCGATGTCTCCGGTGACCACGATCTGTTCCTTAGGCAGCTTCAGCGCCTTCAGGGCGCGGTTCAAGGCCAGGTAAGTGCCGCGGTGCGGGCAGCCCGCGCAGAAGGTAATGGGATGCTTCACCTCCACGGACGGTGGCGTCGCGCTGGTAATGGCTTTCGCAGCGGCGGCCGCCGCCTCCGGCTCCGGGGCCTCCAGGGCGGAAAGCGCGCCGGCGACCTGGGCCATCGTGTAGCGCCCGACCCGCGGCAGCAGGCCGTCCAGCTTGCCGAGCAGGCGGCCCCGCCAGCCCAGCCGGTTGGCCAGGCTGCGCACCTCGCGCTCGACCACCGGCTCCAGCTCCTCCAGGACGACCACCGTGGAACAGGAGCGCAGGAGCTCGGCCGTCTTCTCCCGTTCCAGCGGCAGGACGGCCCGCAGAAACAGGGCCGAGAGCTCGGGAGCGCCCGCCTGCTCCCGCACCGCCAGGGCTTCCTCCAGGTAGGCGTTGACCACCCCCGCGGCGATCACGCCCCGGCCATGGCCGCCGCGCCCAAGGCGCAGCGTGTTCACCGCGTGCGCGCGCAGCGCGGCCTCCGCCCTGTCCAGGCGCGCCAGCAGCTCCCGGTGCTGGGCCAGACAGATGAGGGAGCCGGCCTTGGTGTACCGGCTGAGGTCGCGCTCGAAGACGGCCGGCCTGCGCAGGGGGCGGTAGCGGAACTCGCCTTCCACCGGCTGCCGCGCGTGGGCCACCGAGGTGACGCTGCGCAGGATCACCGGCAGGCCGGTCTGCTCCGAAAGCCTGAAGGCGAGACGGGTCAGACGGTACGCCTCGTCGGGATCGGCCGGGTCCAGGAGAGGCAGACCGCAGAGCTGGGCCAGGAGGCGGGAATCCTGCTCGGGCATGCCCGCCTCGACCCCCGGGTCGTCGGCCACGTAGACCACCAGTCCGCCGTTCACCCCGGAGTGGGCCACCCCGATCAGCGCGTCGAGGGCCACGTTGGCCCCCGACATCTTCATGGTCGCCAGGGCCCGCTTGCCGGCCCAGGCGGCGCCGGCGGCCAGCTCCAGGGCCACCTTCTCGTTGACGCTCCACTCCACGTAGGGGCAGGGCTCGCCGCGGCGGGCGAGCTCGCCGATTTCGGCCAGGGCTTCCGTGGACGGGGTCCCCGGGTAGCCGGCGGCCAGGGCGATGCCTTCCTCCAGGGCGGCGCAGGCGATGGCCTGGTTTCCGCTGATCAGCTGGCGCATACCCTGACTCAGTAGGGGAACTGGCTACCAATCCCAGCCAGGTCGTCCACGACCCTGCGGTACATGTTCAGGTGCTCCTGGGTCGGGAGCGTCGTGGCCGCGCGATAGCAGCCCTGTAACTCGCTGCACCGTTCGTACTTGGCCAGGATCCGGTTGGCGATCTCTTTGGCCTGGCCCCGGGTCAGGCCCTGGCGGGTCGCCTCGTGCCCCACCTCCATGCCTAGGCGGGTGCCCTTGGCCGCGAGCTCACGGGCAAGCGCCGTCGCGCGGTCTTTATCGCAGCCCTCCACGGCCTGCTGCAGTTCCCCTACCGACATCTCGCTCTCCTTCAACTGTTGATTCCGCCCACGCGGATCCGTTCGGAGATCCGGGTCGCGGTGTGCATGACATCTTTACGAATCTTGGCCTGCCGGCGCGCTCCCATGCGCTGGGCGGGTGCAGTGACGCTGAGCGCGGCCACCACGCGGCCCACCCGGTCGCGCAGCGGCGCGGCCACGCAGCGGATGCCGGGGAAGGTCTCTTCGTTGTCCAAAGCATAACCCTGACTGCGAATGGCGGCCAGCTCCCGGATCAGCCGCCGGCGGTCGGTGATGGTAGTAGGGGTGAAGCGCTGGAGCCTCGAGCCGGCCAGCGTGCGTTCCAGCTCCATCTCCTCCAGCCCGGCCAGCAGTGCCTTGCCCATAGCAGAGGCGTGTGCTGGGCTGCGTCCTCCGATCGCCGTCGAAACGGTCAGCGGCTGGCTGCGGCCCTTTTTTTCCAGGTACACGATCTCGCTGCCGTCCAGGATCGACAGGTGCACGATCTCGCCGGTCTTCTCGGCCAGCTCCTCCATTTGCGGCGCGGCTAGCTCACGCAGCTCGTAGCGGGCTAGCAGGCGGCCCGTCAACTCGGCCAGCTTCCAACCCAGCCGGTATCCGTGCCCGGCGGGGATTTTTTCCACGAAGCCGTGCGCCTCCAAGGTGGCCAGCAGGCGGAACGCGGAGGACTTGTGGGAGCCGATACGCCGGGCCAGCTCGGATAGCGTGATCTGCGGTTGCTCCGCGCTGAAGGCTTCCAGGAGACTCAAAGCTTTGGAGACTGATGACAGCACCTGCAATGCTGGTTTCTCTATGCGAAACTTAGTTTCGTATTTCAGTAACTATAGCACTATCGGCTGCGCCTGTCTATGGCAGCTGTCTATTAGCAATCAGCGTGGATGAACTGCCAGATGAAAGGAAGCCTGAACCGCGGAACATCATCATCGGGTTAACGGATAGCACGAGGGTAGCCGAAACTTCAGTAGACTGTGAACCCCGAGTAGAAGGAGCCGCAGCTCAACTGCATGTTCTATTAAGTAAGTATAAATAAGTATCTTGTGATTAGCTCATAAAGCGTGCCGGTGTAACAGCGACAGGAAAGGGCATTGATACATTTTGGATAGATAAATGCGTAGTCCGTTAGAAAAAGCCACCCATTCCGAAAATAAAAAGCCACCTTCCCACTTGCTCAATCCACTCACTCACTCGATACCATAGTGGCTTTTTTCGGTCAACCGGATACGCCCTCCTTCCAAGGTTTTTTCATCGTGTCTTGTCCGAAAGTCGATAGTCAGGCCCCTCAGAGTTCGGTCGCCCAATTTGGGGGGGTATCCAACCATCACCCGCATGCCGAGGATGCGTTCTAGGGGCCTCCACGTCGCACGTTTCTTCCGAAAGTAGAGAGGCGGCATCGAACGGAAGCTCAAAAGCCCAGGAAGGGCCGGGGCGGGTCTATGTGCGTGCGTCCGCTTCATTCTGGATCCTTCTGGCGTTGGCCGCCGCGGTGCGCGTAGAGCTTTCGCACCGATTCTCCCTTCAGCTCGATGCGATGGGCGGTGTGCACGATGCGATCGCAGATGGCATCCGCGATGGTGGGCTCACCGATCACCTGGTGCCACTGGGAGACCGGCAGCTGGGAGGCGAAGATCGTGGAGGCCCGGCCGTGGCGGTCCTCCAGAAGCTCCAGCAGAAACAGCCTGCGGGCGGTATCCAAGACCTCCAGGCCGAAATCGTCGATGACCAGCAGCCGCTTCTTGGCCAGCTTGGCCAGCTCGCGCAGGTAGCTGCCGTCGGCCTTGCACAGCTTCAGCTGCTCGAACAGCTTCGCCGCCGGCC
>CAYGYF010000179.1:0-3673 GCA_964354065.1 uncultured Dehalococcoidia bacterium
GTCACCCTTCGGGCCTTGACAGTCGAGGGCGTCAACGGAGGTGTCGGCGTTGGTGTCCTCTTCGGGATCCGCAACGCCGTCTCCGTCAAGGTCCCAGCAGCTTAACCCAGGGGGGCCTTGCGGGCCTTGCACGCCCGTTGCCGGCCAGTGCACCTGCTTCTCCCAGAAGGACAAGCAGGTGCCCGTAGTGGGATCGACGATACGGACAAAGCCCGTCAATTTGAACACACAGGCGTGAATGAGGGTGGTATCACCCTGGTCGGGGGCGCCCTTGTGGGCGCTGGCCACGGTCGTCAGTCCGAAAGCCGTCCCGAAGACCGCGCAGGCCACGATCATTGCCAGTATGAGTTTCTTCATCCTTACCTCCCTTTTGCGTCTGTTGTCTCGCTGCTACAAAATGAATAGGCCATGCCCGTAGCCTCACCTCCTCTCTGGCGGAGGGAACAGGCTAGCGTACAGGAGAAAAAGTGGGGATTTCTGGGTGAACCGCTTGCGCCGCGAGTCTTGCCTGGGTTATGATCAGAAGTGGCAGAAGGGGTGTGGTGACTCGCGCTTCCTATTGCCAGGCTCCGGCGGTCCCGGCCGTCCGGGGCCATTTTTCTCCGCGTCCTATCGCCTATCCGCTAGCCCCAGCTTCCTCCTACGTAATAACAATCGGCGACAGACCGTGGCCGATTCCACCGCCCCTTCGAGGCCGGGAAGTGGGCCCCCCGGCAGGCCACCGCCGCACCTCGGTCTAACGGCCACGATACTGTTATGTTAAGCCTTAGCGCCCTCATTGTATACACCCACGAGCCTTAGCGCCCTCATTGTATACACCCACTGGCATAACTATGTCAAGGGGTTTCCCACTCCTCCTAATCCCAAATATTGGGATGACTATGGCTCTGGCCAAGTGTTGGCAATGGCGTTTATACTTAGGCCTGTCTGCTCATGGTTCGACAAGCTCACCATGAGCGGAGATGCGCAGACACCGCAAACCGCTCGCCCTGAGCCTGTCCTGAGCGCAGCCGAAGGGCTTGTCGAAGGGTGAGCGGCTCCCCAAGAAGGGAGGACGACATGGCCGACTTCAGCAAGATCATCTATGAGAAGAGGGGGCGCATCGCCTACGTGACGATCAACCGGCCGGAGCGGATGAACGCCATCGACCTGGACACGAGCCGCGAGCTGTACGAGGCCTTTGGCGACTTCCGCGACGACGACGCGGTGTGGGTGTCGATCCTGACGGGGGCAGGCGAGAGGGCGTTCTCGGCGGGGGCCGACCTGGTGGCCATGACCGAGGCCTTCTCGCGTGGAGGCGGGCGGATGGGGCCTGCCCTGAGCGGAGTTGAAGGGTTCGATACCCCCTTCGGCGGGATCACGCGGGCGATGGAGATCTGGAAGCCCATGATCGCCGCCATCAACGGCTACTGCCTGGCCGGGGGCCTGGAGCTGGCGCTGTCGTGCGACATCCGGGTGGCGGCCGAGCACGCGTCGTTCGGGCTGCCGGAGCCCACGCGGGCGATCATCCCCGGCGCCGGCGGGACGCAGCGGCTGCCGCGGGCCATCCCCCTGGCGGTGGCGATGGAGCTGCTGCTGACGGGCGGCCGCATCGACGCCGCGACGGCGCTGCGGTGCGGGCTGGTGAGCCAGGTGGTGCCGCTGGCGGAGCTGATGCCGAAGGCGGAGGAGATCGCCGCGGCCATCTGCCAGTGCGGGCCGCTGGCGGTGCGGGCGATCAAGGAGGCGGCGTATCGGGGGCTGGACCTGAGCCTGGAGGAAGGGCTGGCTCTGGAGGAGAAGAAGGAGGGGGAGGTGCTGCGCAGCGAGGACGCCCGCGAGGGGCCGCTGGCCTTCGCCCAGAAGCGCAAGCCGGAGTACAAGGGGAGGTAAGGGACAAAGAGGCGGGCGAGAATTCCACAGGCAGCTGATGGCCTTACACAAAATAGATTTCCCCGCGGATTGAAATCCGCGGCTTAGACGGAAGCTGCGGGTTTCAACCCGCAGAGATCAACCTACATCTACTTTGACCCCTTGGCCGTTTCCTGCTATACTCCCCGCGGACTCGAAAGGAAAGGAGAGAGGGGCCATTCCGGCCAGGAGGCCGGACGAGGCCCCTAAGTTATGCCAGCGATCATTGTTGTCGGCGGCCAGTGGGGCGACGAGGGCAAGGGGCGGGTGGTGGACCTGCTGGCCCGCAAGTCGCACATCGTGGCGCGCTACTCGGCGGGGAACAACGCCGGCCACACCGTGGTGAACGAGCTGGGGGAGTTCCGCCTCCACCTGGTGCCGGCGGGCATCTTCTACGGAGACAAGGAGTGCATCATCGGCAACGGGGTGGTGATCGACCCGGCCGTCCTGCTCCAGGAGATCAGGGAGCTGGAGGAGCGGGGGGTGAGCGTGGAGAGGCTGCACATCAGCGACCGCTGCCACATCATCATGCCCTATCACCTCCTGATCGACCGCCTGGACGAGGAGCTACGGGGCAAGGCGGCGATTGGCACCACGGGCCGGGGCGTGGGCCCGGCGTTCGCCGACAAGGTAGGCCGCCTGGGTATCCGCATGGGCGACCTGATCGACCCGGACGCCTTCCGCCATCGCCTGTCCTTCATCCTGCCCTACAAGAACGCCGTGTTGCAGAAGCTGTACGGCGCTGAGCCGTTGTCGTTCGAGGACGTATCGTCCACCTACATCCAGTATGGGCCCCAGCTCAGCCCCTTCGTCACCGACACGGCGGCGCTGGTGCAGGACGCCCTGGAGCAAGGTGAGACGGTGCTGCTGGAGGGAGCCCAGGGAGCGCTGTTGGACCTGGACGCCGGCACCTACGAGTACGTCACCTCTTCCGTGCCATCATCCCTGGCCGGCGGCGCCACCATCGGGATGGGGATCGGGCCCGTGCCCATATCGAAGGTGGTGGGGGTATACAAAGCCTACCAGACACGGGTGGGCAACGGGCCGATGCCGACGGAGCTGGTGGACAAGATGGGCGACGCCCTGCGGGAGCGCGGCTGGGAGTACGGCACCACCACCGGCCGGCCGCGGCGCTGCGGCTGGTTCGACGCCGTGGCTGCTCGGTACAGCGCCCGCCTGAACGGTCTGACCTCGGTGGCGTTGACCCGGCTGGACGTCCTGGACGGGTTCCCCAGCCTCAACATCTGCACCGCCTATCGGCTGGGGGAAAGCACAATCCGGACGTTCCCGGCCAGCTCGCTGGCCCTGGCCCGCTGCCAGCCCGTCTACGAAGAGCTGCCCGGCTGGCAGAAGGACACGAAACAGATTCGAGCCTTCGAGGACCTGCCGCCTCAGGCCAAGGCCTACGTCGAGCGCATCCAGGAGCTCATCGGCTGCCCGATCGACCTGGTGTCGGTGGGCCCCGAGCGGGACCAGGCCATCGTCGTCAACCCCGTCTTCTGACGGACGCCGTACCCGCTCATGGTGAGCTTGTCGAACCATGAGCCCCGCTCATCCTTCGACAAGCTCAGGATGAGCGAGACTAGTGCCCCCTACACCGCCACTACCAGGTCGATGTGGTGGCGGCGCACCTCGACCATGATCTTGTCGCCGGTGGCCTCGTCAGGGGCCAGCAGGGGCAGGCGGAGAGGCCCCACCCGGAAGCCGATCTGGTTGAGGGCATGCTTGATGGGGATGGGGTTGCTGGCCAGGGTCATGAGGGCGTTGTTGAGGGGCAACAGCC
>CAYGYF010000180.1:0-3666 GCA_964354065.1 uncultured Dehalococcoidia bacterium
TCTTCGAGGCGGCAGCGGGCATTCATTCCATCGATGAAAATCACTACTCGTGCCATAGCCGTCCTCCTCTTGACAAAAAGCTAAGCGGGCTGTATATTATTCATGCAGCCCCGTCGTCGCGGAAGCCACGACGGGTGGACGGGAGGCCATCGGCCTTCCGTTCGGCATTCTCGGAGCAAGGGGCCCTCAGTTCACCAGTTCGACAAGGTCGCTGATCGACCACTGACGCTTTGTGACTCCACACGCCACCGCAAGAGTCACTCTCAGGCCGCAGCTTATTCATGACATCGCGTCACGATTATCCTGCATAATACTGGTGGTGGCGCGCCGGACGTGCGCGGGGCGGCGCGACGGCTAACCCAGAGGATCAGCGAGCAGCGGCGGCGAACCGCGAGGGGCTGAACGGCTCCAGCGAAATGTCGCTCTTGCCCTGCGTTAGCCACTGGGCCATGAGCCAGCCAGTTATCGGCGCCAGGAGGATGCCGTTGCGGAAGTGGCCGCTGCCCACGCTCACCCCCTGCCAGCCGGGCACCGGCCCGAGGATGGGCAGGCCATCGGGCGAGCCGGGCCGCAGGCCGGCCCACGAGGTGGTCACCTCGGCGTAGGCCAGGCTGGGCACCAGCGTCTTCGCCATCCGGCGCAGGCCCGCCAGAGCACGAACCGTCGTCCTCTTGCGGAAGCCCGCCTCCTCCACCGTCGCCCCGGCGAACAGGAAGCCGTTGGCCTTGGGCACCAGGTAGCCCTCCTCCGCCCAGACGGTGTGCCTCAGGGGCGAGGAGAAATCGGCGAAGGCCAGCATCTGCCCCCGCACCGGCCTCACGGGCAGATTCGCCCCGAGCTGCCGACCCAGCGCGGCCGTCCACGGCCCGGCCGCCAGCACCACCTGGCCAGCCGCCATTCGCCCATCGCGGGTGCGCACGCCGACCACGCGAGAGCCGCTGGTCACCAGTCCGGTCACGGCCACCCCCTGGTGCAGGACCGCCCCGCGGGCAGTCGCCGCCTGGGCGAAGGCTTGGGTCAGGCGGTGGGCGCTCACCTGGTGCTCTTGGGGCGAATAGATGGCACCATAGGCCGCCGCCAGCCGGGGCTCCAGCCGGCGCAGGGCATCAGCCTCCAGCCACTCCAGGGCCAGGCCGGATCGACGCTGCCAGCCCAGAAGCCCCCGCAGCGCCTCCGTCTCCCCCTCCGTGAGGGCCGGCCGCAGGACGCCGGAGGGCAGGTATTCGATGTCGATGCCCGTCTCGTCGCGCAGGGCCTCGGCCAGCGAGGGGAAGAGACGAAGGCTGGCCAGGCAGAGATCGAGAAAGGGGCCTGCCCTGAGCTTGTCGAAGGGGTCCAGCCCTGATGCATCACCAAGAGGGGTCAGCATGCCCGCCGCCGCCCCCGAGGCCTCACCACCCACCTCGCCCCGCTCCAGGACGGCCACCGGCACACCCGCCTGGGCCAGGTAGTAGGCGATGGCGCAACCGATGACGCCCCCACCGACGACTATGACGTCCAATCCTATTTCATCTCTGGTTTCTTGGTTCATTGGTTTGTTGGCTTAGCGAAGCCGAACCAACCAAACCACTAAACCAACGAACCATCCGGCCGTCCAAGCGCTACCCGCCCCCTACCATGCGCACGATCTCCAGGACGTCGCCGTCCTGGAGAGTGACCTGCGACCACTGTTGGCGCTCGATGACGCTGCCGTTGCGGGCCACAGCCACGTAGCGGGGATCGATCTCCAGGGTCTCCAGGAAATCCGTGAGCTTGGTGGGCCCTGCCAGCTCTCGCTTCTCGCCGTTGACCGTCAGGGTGATCACGGCCTCATCCTCCGGGCAAGCGCTGCCGCCGCCTCGACCATGGCTTCGGCCAGCCGCCGCGCCGCCTTACCGGGCGAAGGCGCACCCAGGATCGCGGAGATAACGGCGGCGCCGCTGGCCCCGGCTCGCACCGCCTGCCCCGCGTTGTCGGCGGTAATGCCACCGACGGCCAGGATAGGGATGCTCACAGCCTCGGCCACCTCTTCCAGCAACCTCAACCCTGCGGGCGGCGCATCGGGGTGGGAGCGGCTGGCGAAGATAGCCCCCACCTGCACGTAGTCCGCCCCCTCGTCCTGTGCCCGGCGCGCCTCTTCCACGCTGTGCACCGAGCGGCCGATGATGAAGTGGCCCCCCGCCAACCGCCGGGCGGCGGCTACCGGCAGGCCTCGCTCCGGCAGGTGGACGCCGTCGGCGCCGCAGGCCAGCGCCACGTCCAAACTATCGTTGATCAGGAAGAGAGCCTTGCCCTGGATGGCGGCCCGCACCTTCTTGGCCAGACGCAACAGCTCGTTGGCGGGCAGATCCTTCTCTCGCAGTTGCACGACGTCGACGCCACCACCAACAGCCTCGGCCACCGCCTCTTCCAGGGACAAGTCAGAGCAGAGGCGGCGATCGGTGATCAGCGCCAGACAGGGAATGGGCAGCTTGGACACGACGGCCATCAGGAACCAGCGGCCGGCCGGGCTACACCCTCGATGGGACTGGAGGCCGAGGCGTAGGCCTTCTTGGGAATGCGCCCCGCCAGGTGGGCCTTGCGGCCGGCCTCCACGCCCAGGCGGAAGGCCTCGCCCATCAAGGCTGGGTCCTGCGCCTCGGCGAGGGCGGTGTTCACCAGCACGGCGTCGGCCCCGACCTCCATCGCCAGGGAGGCGTCGGACGGCACGCCCAGGCCGGCGTCCACCACCACCGGCACCTGGGCCTCCTCGACGATGATCTGGATCTCCTCCAGGGTGAAGATGCCGCGGCCGGAGCCGATGGGCGAGCCCAGGGGCATGACCGTCGCACAGCCCAGCTCCTGGAGGCGGCGGGCCAGGATGGGATCGGCGTGGATGTAGGGCAGGACGGTGAAGCCCTCGCCCAGGAGCACCCGCGCCGCCTCCAGCGTGCCCGCCGGGTCGGGCAACAGGTACTTGGGGTCGGGGATGACCTCCAGCTTGATCCAGTCGCTGCCGGTCACCTCGCGGGCCAGGCGAGCGGTGAACAGCGCCTCCTCTACCGTGCGGCAGCCGGCGGTGTTGGGCAGGATGGTGTACTTGCTCCAGTCGATGTAGTCCAGGAGGGTCTTCTCATTGGGGTTGTCCAGGTTGAGGCGGCGAATGGCCACGGTAACGATCTCCGCGCCCGCGGCCTCGATGGCGGCCAGCATCTCCTCGGTGCTGCGATACTTGCCGGTGCCCACCATCAGGCGGGAGCGGAACTGCTTGCCAGCGATCTCCAGATAGTCTTCCATGGCGACAATTCCCCTTCCAGTCGAGCCCTCACTTGGCGTGCTTCTTGGCCAGCTTCAACTCCTCGGCGCGGATGCGCTTGGGCCGCTCCTCGCCCAGGTGACGGGAGATCTGCATGGCGCAGAACTTGGGCCCGCACATGGAGCAGAACTCGGCCTGCTTGAAGATATCATGGCCCAGGGTCTCGTCGTGGAGGCGGCGGGCCGTCTCCGGGTCGAGCGACAGGGCGAACTGCTTCTCCCAGTCGAAGTCGTAGCGGGCCCGCGACAGCTCATCGTCCCGCGCCCGCGCCCCCGGGCGGCCGCGGGCCACGTCGGCAGCGTGGGCGGCGATCTTGTAGGCGATGACCCCCTCCCTCACGTCGTCCAGGTCGGGCAAGCCCAGATGCTCCTTGGGCGTCACGTAGCAGAGGA
>CAYGYF010000181.1:0-3664 GCA_964354065.1 uncultured Dehalococcoidia bacterium
TCGATCGGGTCGACAATGACGACTCTCGTACCTACGTCGGTCAGCGGCTCAAAGAAGCCTTTCGTGATCCTGTGCAACTCATCTACGCCCTCCTGGCCGTCAAAGGCATCTACAGGCGACCCGGTCCTCTGGAGAGTGCGATACCCGAATCTGTAGGAGCGATCGCCCCGTAGCGAATCGTACAATATTGTGTACTGCTTCGATGCCGCGAGGAAGATGAACTTCCCCCTGCCCCGGGAGCCAAGCGCTTCCTCCGAGGGCTCCTTGGTGAACGCTACGTTCTCAAACCTTCCCCACCGCTCTTCAGAGGGCAAATCCTTCTCCAACTCAGAGGGCTCGAGGATGCGGCCTGTGAGGCCCACCGTACCGCGATCGCTGAAACTCAGATAGGGCACCCCATCAGGGGATTTCTCGAGTTCAAACGCGCAGGCCCAGCCCGTCGCGCGTTTGCTGGCCCGCGCGTCCCATGCATTCTGTACAGCATCTTTCTGAACTCCATGAGGGATACCCCGGTGCATGCGGTAACCGTCGGCGATAGCCCTAACATCATTCATCCAGTTAATCACGGTTGGCCTGGCGTCCTCTATCCTGAGCCTGCTTCGATAGTCCTGTTCACTCTTAGTCATCGTTCCTCCCGTGTGGCACTTCTGAGCCACCGCTCGCCGCGTTCTGTCGGTCGGTATTCCACTCTTCTCCCGTCTCTCTCCGTCGTCAGCAAGCGCAGGTCGAACATCCTGGACATAGTCCCTGCCCTTTGGGTATTAACCTCCACGGGGCTCCAGTTGGCCGCTAGCCTCTCCCTGATGGCACTGTTGACGTGTTGCCGGTCTCTGATTCCATCGGTGACAATACTCAGAATGAGCGCAAAGGCCGATGCTTCCCAAGGCACCCTTCTCTGTATGTGATCCAGGTAGAAATCTATCTCTTGATCGCTCAGAAAGAGATGATAATCCCGCTCGTCCAAGAGTGGGTTGGGGAGCGCAGCAAAGTCCAGTCCCGAACGTGTCAATCCGATTCCAGTGCGCCCATTATGCTCAATTATGTTGCCGAAGTTGAGCTCTGGCAGTGCCCCCGACTTCCTCCCGTTGCCTGCTAAGTGCCCGATGAACTGTGACCTGAATCGCTGTTGCGTTCTGTCGATCTTGTCACTGACGGGAAAGGCTGTACTCAGTTTTCCACCCGGCCGATGTCCTTCCCGTTCGTCAACGGCCTTCAGGGAGAGGCCGAAAGCCCTTGCCGCCGCGCCGGCTTTCTCGGCAAAGTCCTCGAGCACGGGCACGCGCTCGGTCCGAGTCATCTCATTTGCCAGAAGACGTACTGCGAACTTGATGGGGAGTATCTTGTTGACTTGGCCCCACAGCCAATCGGCTTCGCCCCGCTCCTCCCAGTTGTGAAGTGGAACGGGCTGTGCTCGGGAGTAGTCGCCTCGCGCATAGGGCATGTCGGCAAGCAGGGGAGGCCGCCGGCTCGCGTGCCATCCATCTGGCTCGCCCAGTAGCACAGTGCCTGACTCGACATCGGTCCCGTCCAACATCAACTGATTCTCGATGCTCGTGACAAGGAAAGAGGAAATGTCACCATATCTCGCCTCACCTATAAGTTCTCTAACCTGACGGACCAAGTACTCCGGAAGATCCACGATTATCCTCATATAGCCTCCTATTACGTATCCATAGTCTACCTATATGATAACAGAATATCGTTATTTTGTCAAGTCTGCGCCATAACTTTTAAGGTTATTGCTTATTTGACAGGCGTATTGCCCATTGGCAACTGCGTGCGGCTTGCTGCGCAAAGAAGGAATACTCACGGGACCCGGGCATTTGAAGGCAGGTGCCGTCTCCAAGAGACGCTGGGGTCGCGGGATGTCACAATCGCCTAGGTTGGACCTGGACGGGGACGGGGTCCTCGGACGACCTGCAGGTCGCGTGAAGGTGTGCTATAGTCGCGGTGGGTGCACTGTGGTCTAACAGTGGCTAGCTGCGGCGGTGTGACATGTGCAATGCCGATGCCTTCGGGGCGCACGTCGACGAAGTGCGCAAGAGCCTCTCAACTGGTGCTGCGACCGAGCGCACGCACCGGGCCGCCCTGAAAGATGTGTTGCAGCCGCATAGCGGCCTCGTTGCGGTACAGCACCTGCTTCGGCCCGTTGATGTCGTGGCGCGCGCCTTGCCATCTGACACCCAAGGCACCAAACCTCTGATCGACGGCGAACCACGACCGCGAGCGCAAACGACACAGCCCTGCAGAATAGGGAGGAGAGTATGGTTATGCTGGGCGATCTGATGGCTTTCCTGCGAGACTTCATGGGCGATGTGGGGGACAAAGACCCCTACATGCCCAACGGCCTCCAGGTGAGAGGCAGGGAGGAAGTCAAGCTCCTCGCCAGCGGCGTCAGCGCCAGCATGCGCCTCTTCGAGGAGGCCGTGGCCCACGGTGCCGATGCCCTCCTGGTGCACCACGGGATGAACCTGCCGCCAGGGATGCTCCTGGATACCATCTTCACCCAGCGGCTGCGCTTCCTCCTCCACCATGACCTCTCCCTTTTCGCCTACCACTACCTCCTGGACAGCCACCCCGAGGTCGGGCATAACGTCCAGATAATCAAGGGGCTGGGCGCCACCCCCACAGAGCCCTACGGCGAAGGTGGCTGGGGCTGGTACGGAGAGTTAGAAAGACCGTTGGCCCTGGACCATCTGGTGGATGAGTGCCAGCGCCTGTTCGGCCAGGTTCGCGCCAGCTACCCCTTCGGGGCGTCGGAGGTCCGGCGGATGGTGGCGGTGGCCGGTAAGGGAGCGCCCAACCCTGGGGACATGGAGGGCCTGATCCGGGACAAAGTAGACCTCTACATCACCGGCGAGCCTCACGAGTGGAACCGGGAGCTATTCCGCGAGGCGGGGATCAGCTTCTTCGCTGGCGGTCACTACAACACCGAGAAACTGGGCGTGCTGGCCCTGGGCGAGGTGATCAGAGGCCAGTTCGACGTGCAGGTGGAGTTCCTGGACCTGCCCAACGACATCTAGGGCCTTTCACCCGGCCGGCACACGCTGCGCGCTTGACCAGCGTTGCCGGGATCACGCCTCGTCGCGTCCGCCATAAAAAGAATCACCCCTCTGTAGCTAGGCCCGGTTACCGGGCGCACGGCATGCAAAGCCGACTTTCGCACACAGAAGAGTGATACTCCGTGATTGTAGTATAGCATATTCGTGCAGACTTGTCGATGCCGGTCCCGGCGCGTCGATGTCTGTCGGCGATGGGTACCGCCACGCCATCGCCCTACCAGCACAGTAGCCCGGAGAACCCCTCGTCAAACAGCAGCCTCTCCTGGAGAACCCTCTTCGCCTCTTCCTCCTCCGCCTTGCACACCGGGGAATGGCTCCCCAGGTAAGCCCTTCCGCAGGCCCGGCAGATACTGCGCGGCTCGCGTGCGACGCCCAAAGGAGCGACGATGACCAGCACCTCCTCAGCCGCCATCTCGTGGAGCAACTCATCGATCTCCACGTCGCCGACGTGCAGGCTTCCGCCAAACGCGGCGTAGCGCACAGGTCCTCGGAGCACCCTGGCGCCCATTTCTCGGGCTACCGAGGCCAGCCCTTCAGTGTCAGGCCGAGAAAGCATGGTTCACCTCGCTTCCCCTACCGGGGCTCAGCGTATCACGGGCAGA
>CAYGYF010000182.1:0-3649 GCA_964354065.1 uncultured Dehalococcoidia bacterium
AGGACGACTCGCAGATCATCATGCCCCTGACCACGTTTCGGGCCAGGGTGCCCTTCGGCCGCAGCGCGAGCGGGAGCTCGAATGTTCAGGAGATCGTCGTCAAGGTTACACAGGGCGGCAAGGTTGACCAGACGAAGGAAAGTATCCGGCAACTCCTGCTCCAGCGCCACAACCTCACTGAGGACTTCACCGTCCAGACCCAGAACGATCTCATGGCCACAGCGAGAAACGTGAGTCGCACGCTGACGATGCTCCTGGGCGCCATCGCCGGCATCTCGCTGGTGGTCGGCGGCATCGGCATCATGAACATCATGCTGGTCTCCGTGACGGAGCGGACCCGTGAGATCGGCATCCGGAAGGCAGTCGGTGCCAGCAGAGCCGACATCCTCCTCCAGTTTGTCGTCGAGGCGATTATTGTGACGCTGGTGGGAGGAGCGATCGGCGTGCTGGCGGGGGTCGTCGCCGCGCGGATCGCCAACGGCCAGGATTTCGGCACCGGTTCGCCGGTGACGACAGTGGTAGCCCCGTGGAGCATCTTCACCGCGCTGGGCGTGTCTGTAATGATCGGGCTCTTCTTCGGCATCTATCCCGCGTTCCGAGCCTCCCGCCTCGATCCGATCGAGGCGCTCCGGGCGGAGTGAGCGTGCCGACGCGGTGAGGCGGGTTCGGATGCCAACGATTCTGCAACGAATTGTGGAACCGACGGCGCGCCGGGTGGTGCAAGGAGGAGGATTCGCCATGGCCAGACGAAGGTGGCAGGTGTGTGCCTGCATG
This sequence comes from uncultured Dehalococcoidia bacterium, assembly GCA_964354065.1. Classification (GTDB taxonomy): domain Bacteria; phylum Chloroflexota; class Dehalococcoidia; order SM23-28-2; family SM23-28-2; genus JAUYDU01. The sequence continues at coordinate 775 of CAYGYF010000182.1, forward strand.
GTGTTCGTGGCTGCGGTTGTAGGTGTCACGATGCTCGTTCAGGCGTGCGGCGGTGGCTCGGCGGGTGAGGATGTGACGCCCCTGGCGACCTCGACCGCAGGCAACGAGACGCCGGTCCCAGGTCAACCTACCGATCGTGGCGACAGAGGTGCCGCAGGCATGCCCGACTTCACACCGGGAGCGGGCATGCCCGACTTCACACCCGGGGCGGGCCCGCCAGGCCAGGGACTATTCATCGGAGGCGCCAGCGAGGAGTTCGCTGCCTTTCTGAGCATCTCCCTTGATCAACTCGATTCTGAGCTGAGTGCAGAAGGTGCGACGCCCGCAAGCGTCGCCGAAGCGCACGGCCGCACGCGCGAAGAGTTGAAGGCCTTCTTCGTGGAACAAACACAAGCGCAGATGAGCGAGGCCGTCGCCGCCGGGACTATGTCGCAGGAGGACGCCGACAGCATGATCGAGCGTCAGGCCTCCCGTATTGACGATATCATCGACGGCAAGATGCCATCAGGCGGACCTGGAGGCCCGCCCATCGGGCAGACGCCAGAGGGCGGATGAACGGAAGAGGGAAGAAGGAAGAAGGAAGAGGGAAGAAGGAAGAAGGAAGAGGGAAGAAGGAAGAAGGAAGAGGGAAGAAGGAAGAAGGAAGGGGGAAGAGGGAAGAAGGAAGAGGGAAGAAGGAAGAGGGAAGAAGGTCTGTGTTCCTTCTTCCCTCTTCCTTCTTCCTGGGGGATGGGGTGGCGGGTGGGGTTAGGACTTGCCCTCGATGACGGGGCGGGGCTTGACTTTGATGGTCTTGGCCTTGAGCTCCTCGGCCTTGGGCATGGTCACGGTCAGGACGCCCTGCTCGAAGACGGCCTCCGCCTTGTTGTGGTCGACCCGCGTGGGCAGAGGGACGGAGCGGGCGAAGGAGCCGTAACGCAGCTCGCGGCGGTGGTAGTTCTCCCGCTTGATCTCCTCCTCGGTCTTGGCCTCCCCCTTGATGGTGAGGACATCGCCGCTGACGGAGATGTCCACGTCCTCGGGCCGCATGCCGGGCAGAGCGGCCTTCACCACCAGGCTGTCCTCGGTCTCGTAGACGTCGAGGGGGAAGGCGTACTCGGCAGCCTCCCAGGGGAGGAACCGGGGGCCGCGGAAGAAGTCGTCGAACATGCGGTGGCGCAGGCTCCTGATATCCTCGAAGGGGTCCCAGCGCATCAGGTTACTCATAACGCACCTCCTTAGTGATCCTTTTCGCCACGATCATAGCAGGATGACCCTGGCCTGTCAAGACCTCTTACAATGATTTTATCAACTTTCCTCTTGCATATTTGACATCGGCCTCGCCCTTCCCCTATAATGGGTGCAGAGGTTACCTGCCATGGCAGCAAGGGATTACTACGACATCCTGGGGGTGAAGCGCGGCGCCAGCGACAAGGAGATCCGCCAGGCGTACCGGCGGCTGGCCCGCAAGCATCACCCGGACGTCAACCCCGGCGACAAGGCGGCGGAGGAGCGGTTCAAGGGGATCAACGCCGCCTACGAGGTGCTTTCCGACGCCGAGAAGCGGCGCAAGTACGACCTGTACGGCGACCAGTGGCAGTACGCCGACCAGTTCGAGGCGGCCCAGCGCCAGGCCGGCCAGCGCTGGTCGCAGGGGGGCCGGGGCGGCCCCTCCGGCGACTTCGATCTGGGCGACCTGTTTGGGGGCCTGTTTGCTGGCGGCCGGACGCGCCCTCGCCGCGGCGAGGATGTCCAGTACATGACGGAGGTCACCCTGGAGGAGGCGTATCGCGGAACGACCCGTATCCTCCAGATGCAGGGCGAGGAGCCCTGCGCTACCTGCGGCGGTAGCGGCCGCCTGGTGGGCGCTGTGTGCCACGTTTGCCAGGGGGCGGGCGCCATCGTGAGGCCGCGGCGGCTTGAGGTGAAGATACCGCCGGGGGTGGGCGATGGCTCGCGGGTACGGGTGGCCGGGGAGGGGAGGCCGGGCCGGGGCAGTGGCCGGGGCGACCTCTATCTGGTGATATCGGTCAGGCCGCACGGGAGGTTCCAGCGCAAGGGCGACGACCTGCATACGGAGGTGGAGGTACCGCTCTTGGACGCCATCCTGGGCGGCGAGGTGGCCGTCCCCACCCTCAAGGGCAAGGCGATGCTGAAGATACCGTCGCCCACCCAGAACGGCCGCGTTTTCCGCCTGGCCGGGCTGGGCATGCGCAAGCTGGGCGGCGGCCACGGCGACCTCTTCGTCCGGGTGAAGGTGCTGCTACCGACGGAGTTCTCGCCCCAGGAGCGGGAGCTGTTCGAGAAGCTAAAGGCAATGCAGAAAGTAGGGCCGAAAGCGTGAACGGGCAGGTGGAGGAGGAGAAAGCCCCTTCGGCGAGCTCAGGGCAGGCCTTGGACGCCTACTCGACGGCGGTCAGCAGCGCCGCCGAGCGCGTGGGGCCAGCGGTGGTGAAGGTGGAAGTCGGCCGAGGGCGAGGCCAGGGGTCGGGCGTTGTCTTCGACTCCAGCGGCCGCATCCTGACCAACGAACACGTCGTGCGGGGCGCCCGCAGCATAACCGTCATCCTGGCTGATGGCCGACGCCTGCCGGCGGCCGTTGTGGGTGCTGACCCGGCGGTGGACATCGCCGTGCTCCGGGTGGCGGCGGCGGGCCTGCCTGTGGCCGAGCTGTATAGCGGCCGCTTGAAGGTGGGACAACTGGTGGTGGCCATCGGCAATCCTTATGGCCTGAACTGGACGGTGACGGCGGGCGTGGTCAGCGCCCTGGGGCGAGAGCTACCCCTGAGCCCGAACCACGCCCTGCGCGACCTCATCCAGACCGACGTGCCCATCAACCCGGGCAACTCCGGCGGGCCGCTGGTGGACGCCCAGGGGCGAGTGGTGGGCATCACCA
>CAYGYF010000183.1:0-3643 GCA_964354065.1 uncultured Dehalococcoidia bacterium
TGACCGACGACACCTACCCCCGCTGCCTGCTGGTGGTGGACGACCGCTCCTGCCGTGACCTCCTCCACGACGGCGACATCGACGCCGTGGTGCGCAAGGCGATCCGTCTGGGGCTGAACCCCGTGCGGGCCATCCAGCTCACTACCATCAACCCCGCCACCTACTTCGGCCTGAGGGAGAGGGGGGCCGTTGCGCCGGGATATGCGGCCAACCTCGTCGTGGCCGACGACCTGTCGGATTTGCACGCGCGCAAGGTGTACTACGGCGGGCGGCTGGTGGCCAGCGACGGCCGGGCCCTCTTCTCGGCCGCCCCGCTCGTCTCCCGGCGGCTCACCCGCACCTTCCACATCAAGGCCTTCGGCGAGCATGCCTTCACCCTCAGGACATCCGCGCGCCGCCTGCCGGTCATCGAGATCGTCCCTGGTCAGATCATCACCAGGAAAGTGGTGGAGGAGGTGAAGGTGGAAGACGGGCGGGTAGTGGCCGACACCCAGCGCGATATCCTCAAGCTGGCGGTCGTAGAGCGTCACCAGGGCACGGGGAACATCGGCCTGGGGCTGGTCACCGGCTTCGGCCTGAGGCGGGGCGCCCTGGCCTCCTCCGTTGCCCACGATTCGCACAACGTGGTGGTGGTGGGCACGAACGACCGCGATATGTACGCGGCCGTGCGGGAGATCGAGCGAATGCAGGGCGGACTGACGGTGGTGGACGGCGGCCGCGCGCTTGCCTCGCTGCCCCTGCCGGTGGCCGGGCTGATGTCGCCGGAGCCCCTGGAGGTGGTGGCAGCGCAACTGGAGGCGGTGGAGGCGGCCGCGGCCTCGCTGGGGGCCAGGGTGGCCGCGCCCTTCGCCGTGCTGTCCTTCCTGGCCCTGCCGGTCATCCCTGAGTTCAGGCTCACCGACAAGGGCCTGGTGGACGTGGAGAGGGCGACGCTGGTGGAATTGGCGGGTGTGCGATAATGGAGAATCCATTCATCCTGGAGGTTCTCAAGAGTGGGAAGAGGCTGTGCAGGCCGTGAAGCACTATGATTACATCATCGTCGGCTCCGGCATCGCCGGGCTGTACGCGGCGTTGAAGGCCCGCGAGCACGGCGGCGTCCTCGTCCTGACCAAGGGCTCGATTGACGAGTGCAACACCCGCTACGCCCAGGGGGGCATCGCCGCCCCCATCGGCGAGGGCGACTCGCCCGGCCTGCACCTGGAGGATACCCTGCGGGCCGGCGCCGGCCTGGTGGACGGCGAGGCCGCGCGCATCCTGACCGAGGAGGCTGCCGACCGCATCGCCGACCTGGTGGAGTTCGGCGTTCCCTTCGATACGCTGGACGGTGAGATAACCCTGGGGCGGGAGGGCGCCCACAGCCTGCCTCGCATCCTCCACGCTGGCGGCGATGCCACGGGCGCCCATATCGAGCTCACCCTAAGCAGCGTGGCCAAGCTCTCCCGCATCACCATCATGGAGCACTGCCTGGCCGCCAAGCTGCACGTGGCCGACGGCGCCATCGAGGGACTGGAGGCGCTGGACTGCCGCACCAACACCAGGCTGGACTTCTCCTGCCGCTTCCTGATCCTGGCCACTGGCGGCGCCGGCCAGCTATATAAGATCAGCACTAACCCCAGCGTGGCCACCGGCGACGGCGTGGCGCTGGCCTACGAGGCGGGCGCCGAGGTTATGGACATGGAGTTCTTCCAGTTTCATCCCACCGCCCTGCGCATGCCCGGCGTCGAGCCCTTCCTCATCTCCGAGGCGGTGCGGGGCGAGGGAGGCATCCTGCGCGATGCCCGGGGACGCGCCTTCATGGCCGACTATGACCCGGCCGCCGAGCTGGCCCCCCGCGATGTGGTGGCACGGGCCATCCTGGCCGAGATGGGGAAGACGGGCGCTGACCACGTCTACCTGGACGGCACTCACCTGGCCCCGGCCAGGCTCACCTCCCGCTTTCCCCACATCTATCGCTTCTGCCTGGAACACGGCCTGGACATCACCCGCGAGCCCATCCCTGTATCGCCGGCCGCCCACTACATGATGGGCGGCGTTCGCACCAACACCTGGGGCCAGACGAACATCCGCGGCCTGTACGCCTGCGGCGAGGCGGCCTGCACCGGCGTCCACGGGGCCAATCGCCTGGCCAGCAACTCGCTGCTGGAGACCATCGTCTTCGCCAAGCGGGTCGTCCAGCGAGCCCTTCGACAAGCTCAGGGCGAGCCCTCAGTGAACGAAGCCAGCGCCGACGCCGTCTCTCTCAGCGCACCGGTGGCGGCAGAAGTGCCGCCCCTGGACCTGGGCGCTCTGCAATCGCTGATGTGGGACAAGGTGGGCATCGTCCGCAGCGGTGACTCTCTGGCCCAGGCCAAAGCCATCCTCGCTGCCTGGCAGGCCACCCTGCCCCACCCCTCTGATCGCTCATCTCATGAGTTGGCCAGCCTGCTCACCTGCGGCCGCCTGGTGACGGAGGCGGCACTCAGGCGGCAGGAGAGTCGGGGCGCCCACTACCGCGTCGACTTTCCGGAGCCCTCGCAGGCCTGGCAGCGCCACATCATCTTTCGCGATCGCCAGACCTGGCCGCAACCCGCTCATCCTGAGCCTGTCGAAGGATGAGCGGGTCTGGCTGGTGGCCGCTCATGGTTCGACAAGCTCACCATGAGCGATTCGATGAAGTGGGGGTTTGATGACGAAGCGGGACGTTGCCCTCCAGCTCCATCCGGCCCACCTGCGCCGCTTGGCCGAGAACGCCCTCATGGAGGACCGCGCCTGGGACGACGTGACCACCGCCGCCCTGGTGCTGCCGGAGCAGAAGGGCAAGGCGGTCGTCATCGCCAGAGCGGAGGGGATCGTCGCTGGCCTGCCCGTGGCGGAGGCGGTTTTCCAGGCCGCCGACCCATCGCTGGCCTGGCAGCCGCTGGTGGCTGAGGGGAGCCGCCTAGCGCCGGGGCAGGAGGTGGCCAGGGTCGAAGGCTCGCTCGCCGCTATCCTGCGGGCCGAGCGGGTGGCCCTCAACTACCTGACTCACCTGTCAGGGGTGGCCACGGCCACCGCTCGCCTGGTGGAGGCCGTCGCCGGCACCAGCGCGCGCATCCGCGACACCCGCAAGACGACGCCCGGCCTGCGCACGCTGGAGAAGTACGCCGTGCAGATAGGCGGCGGCGAGAACCACCGCCTGAGCCTGGCCGACGCCGTCCTGATCAAGGACAACCACCTGGCGGCCCTGCGGGCCCGCGGCCTGGGCATCGCCGACGCCGTGCGCCTGGCTCGAGAGCAGGCGCCGGCAGGGATGCGGGTGCAGATCGAGGTGACGAGCGTGGAGGAGGCGCGTCAGGCGCTGGAGGCGGGGGCGCAGGAGCTCCTGCTGGACAACATGAGCCTGGAGGATATGCGCCGGGTGGTGGAGGTGGCGAAGGGGAAAGCGCTGCTGGAGGCCTCGGGCGGCGTCACCCTGGAGAACGTGCGTCAGGTGGCGGAGACGGGCGTAGACTACATCTCGGTGGGGGCCATCACTCATTCGGCGCAGGCGCTGGACCTGAGCCTGGAGGTGGAGGCGCGGTAGCTCTCGGCGATCGGCAGCGGTGGTAGCCGGCCCCTCACTTGTAGACCACCACCCGCGTGCCGGCGGTGGCGAAGTCCCAGAAGAACTTGGCGTCGTTGTAGC
>CAYGYF010000184.1:0-3636 GCA_964354065.1 uncultured Dehalococcoidia bacterium
ACCTTTTGGATAATGCCATTAGATATACCCCCAGTCCCGGGACTGTTTCCGTCTCGCTTCGCGGCGAAGGACAAATGGCTGTGGTGACCGTCAAAGACACCGGAGTTGGCATCCCGGCCGAAGACATACCTCTCATCTTTGCACGGTTCTACCGAGTTGACAAATCCCGCTCGCGTGCTGACGGAGGCACTGGCCTGGGCCTGGCGATATCCCGGCATATCGCTGAGGCTCACGGGGGAAAGATAGAAGTGGAAAGCCAGGTAGGGGCAGGAAGCACCTTCTCGGTGTGGCTCCCTCTGCAGTCTCCCTAGTTCTCGCCCGTATCACCGACCCCCTGTATTTCACCTGGAATTCATCTGCGTCATGCCACATTGTGTGGCGGTATACCCAGAGGCTCAAATTGTGTCTGATTCAGACCGGTGACTACTCTTTTTTTCTTCTGACCATGATAGCAGTGGAAGTATTTCATCAACCGAGTCGCAGGTCTTGTTTCGTTCCGGCTACGAGGGTCGCAGTATGTCGAGAAACACCACTGAAGCCTGCTCGCCTCAGTAGGTCGCGATACTCGGAAAATGTGTAAACGTGGCTTTCGGGAGCAAAGATAAAGAGTTGTAGGGCGGCCATCAAGGCTCGCTCGTCTCTACAACTTCGGTTATCGCCGATGTAAGTGCTGATGACGATCAAGCCATCCTTCGTTAACGCTGCGTGGACACGACGCAATATATCTACCGCATGGTCAGCACCGAAGTAGTATAGAATCTTGCCGAGCAACACAACGTCGAAATAATCGGTGCCGAAATCGGAGGTTAGGACATCGCCTGACTGAAAGTCAACCTGTTCCACCACACCCATCGCCTCTGCAACCTGACAAGTCACTTCCAGTACATTCGGAAAGTCGAAAGCTGTAACCCGAGCACCTGGATCAGCTTGAGCCAGTACAAAGCTGTTCACGCCAGAGCCACACGCTATATCGAGGATTCGCGGGGAAGGCTTGCCTCGACGTGTTACCCCTAGTGTTCGCCACATCTGTCGGGCCTGTATAGCTTCCAGAGGCCATGTGTATAACGCACGTGAGATATCACTTCTCCAGAGGTGACCGGAGCTAGGCTGCGAAGCATCGATGCCCACTACTCTACCTGTTCTTATGCCATCAGCTACTCGACTTCTAATGTCAAATGCCAATTGCGTACACAAGCACCACTCGCCATAGTAGGCTGGCTTGCCTCGAACCAGGAAACTCTGAGATACAGGCGTTAGGAAGTAGTCGCCCTTGCGCTTCCGAAGTAGCTTCAATGAACAGAGTGCGTCGAGCAGGATTTGCATCCCCCGTTGATCACATCCTGCTTCTTCGATAATGGAAGCTCCGCCATGATTGCCGTTGGCTATAACTGTGAATACACCTAGCTCCAAAGCAGCGTGAAGTGCTGTGGCTTTCCAAACGCCATACTCCAGGTCATAGACAATACCGAGGGACGGAAACACAGGCTTCTTCTGGCTCATGCGGATATTCCTCTTGACTGGTCGCCATATTGTACAATACAGCCTTAGCTCGGGTGCAGTCAATACATCGGCCAACTTGCTAGCTCGAGCTAGTTTGAAGCTAATTCATGATAATTTGATTGCCTATGGCAGGCGGTATGCATAAAGAGACCAGCCTGTGTTGGGGCGACCAGCTATCGCCACACCCGTCTGTGTGACAGGGAACCCAGCCCTGCACAAAGACTCAGAATGTTACGTCACGTATTTTCAGCGTCTTGTTTGTGGTATGCTTAAGCTGGGTTTGTATAGCATCAATCAGAAGGATGGCTATGAACAATAAATGAAAAGGAGGTACATTAATCTGTTTGTAAATATTGTTAGGTGGCGTATTCCGAAAGAGAAAAGTAGGGAGCAATTCGACGTCTGGCGCGAAATGATGGACTACCAGAAGTCTCACCCAGAAAAGGTCTACTACATTAGATCTCGCTTTTTCACCTACACTGAAAAGGGCTCCTCCGAAGAGAACTGGATGTTCCTGGATGAATATAAACGCCGCGAAGACTATGACAAGTGGAGGAAAGCTGTGAGTGAAGACCCGGACCTAATTAAACTCATGGAAGCTTGGTTCCCCAAATGGGACGCTCTGATTGTTCCTGAATCCAGAAAAGGAGAAGTCTGGAATGAAGTCGAGAAGCTGAGAGTGGAATTCAAGTGAGTTCACACGCTAAGGATTAACTTGAACCGCCCCCAATGGTTGTGCCAGTTCTTAGATTACGGTTGCCACAGTCGTAGAGGATAACGGTCGGGTCTAAGTCAGCCTTTGGAGCGGCTGCCATTGCCACCCCGTTCCCTTTCGGACCACGTGGCCGAGACCCGGAAATGGAAAATGAAAGGCAAGCACTAAAGCTCTTTCGGTTGCAGCCTTGTTCAACAAAAAGTGTCTTGTCGTCATAATTTGCTCGGGTGCCACCTCGTGGGCCGCATGCCATTCAGGATGCTCGATGTGAATGGGATGCAGAAACGCATCAGATATACAAAGCAATTGCTTTTCACTTGAAGAGACGGACACAGCCATATGACCAGGTGTGTGCCCTGGTGCCGGGACTGCGCGGATACCAGGCACGATTTCCACTTCATGGTCAAGTAAATCCATTTGACGTTGAATAGGGAACAGGTTCTTGCGTGTAAATGTGAAGTCTCCATTTCCATAAAGAGTCTCAGGTTGTTCCGAAGTCCAGAAAGTCCACTCTTCCTTCCACATAACATAGCGGGCTTTGGGAAAAGCCGGCTTGCCGTGAGCGTCGGTGTTCCCGCCGACGTGGTCATCATGACCGTGGGTCAGGACGACTGTGTCTATGTCGCTAGCCTCAACACCCACAGCCTGCAGGTTTCGCAGAAGTCTTCCCGTGTTCGGGGTAAGACCGTCCGCACCTGTGTCCACCAGCACCTTATGCCTGCCAGTATTGACCATCAGGCAGGTAAACGGGCTCACAAATGCCATCCACTCCTCCGGTTGTATGCCGTGTTCGTTGAGCGTCTCCTTGAGTAGCTTCTTCCGCGCATTGGCGAAAAGGAACTCTGCCGGCGGTGGGATGAGCGGCGGTTCATATGTGAAAGTGCCATCGTTGATAGCCACGCATTCAAAATCACCCACCTTGAAAGGATAAACTTCGGCGTTCATAGCGATGCTCCCTTTTCTTCTTAGTGCGCCGATTCTAGCACCAGCATTGAATAGGCACAAGCGATTACACCTTCTGCATCCTGCGGACATAGAACGCAGAGAAAACCTTCAATCTAGGAAAGGGACGCAGGAAGTAGTATCATTATCACCATACGTGTGGTCGAACCAGCAGGCTGGCAAATAGAATCACGACAAGGAGGGAAGATATGGGTTCGTTACAGAAAATACTACCAGAAACGGTGTCTAAAGCAGTTGAACAAGCGTTCTTGGGCAAACTCCAGGCTAAGATTTTCGCCGGCACCAACAATCTTGTTTTGGCTGTTCGAGCCGTGGAAGCAGCATATGGCGAGGCACCTGTCGAGATAATCCGTCGTGCATTTGCCGAGTCATGGGCTGAAGCGGGAAAAGAAAGAGCAAGGGCATCAGACGACAACTCACTGCGTTCTCTCTGTTCCAAATTGGAAAGGATATGTATT
>CAYGYF010000185.1:0-3597 GCA_964354065.1 uncultured Dehalococcoidia bacterium
CGGCGCCTCCGGCATCGCCGTGGGCATGGCCACCAACATCCCGCCCCACAACCTGAGCGAGGTCTGCGACGCCATCGCCCATCTGATCGAGACGCCGGAAGCCTCCTCCACTGACCTGGCGGAGATCGTTAAGGGGCCGGACTTCCCCACCGGCGGCCGCATTTTCCGCTACGAGCGCACCCAGGCCGAGGACGGCACCGAGCGGCGCGACGCCATCAAGGCCGCCTACGCCGAGGGCAAGGGTCGCGTCGTCATGCAGGCCTGCACCCACATCGAGGAGATGGCCAAGGGCGGCCGCTATCAGATCGTCATCACCGAACTCCCCTACCAGGTCAACAAGGCGGCCCTGGTGGAGAAGATCGCCAACCTAGTGAAGGTGCGCCGCATCGATGGCATCGCCGACCTGCGGGATGAGTCGGACCGCCACGGCATCCGCGTCGTCATCGAGCTGAAGCGCGAGGGGCAGGTCCGCCAGATCCTCAACGCCCTCTACAAGCACACGCCCATGCAGTCGACCTTCGCCGTGAACATGCTGGCTCTGGTGGACAGCCAGCCCCGCACCGTCAGCCTCAAAAGGATCCTGGAGAGCTACATCAACCACCGGCGGGAAGTCATCCGCCGCCGCTCCCAGTTCGATCTGGCCAAGGCCAAGGAGCGAGAGCACATCCTGCAAGGGCTGCTCACCGCGCTGGATCACCTGGACGAGATCATCCAGACCATCCGCCGTTCGGAGTCGGCCGAGAAGGCCAAAGAGCGCCTGATGCGGGCGCCCTTCCGCCTCAGCGACCGCCAGGCCCAGGCCGTGCTGGACATGCAGTTGCGGCGCCTGGCCCGCCTGGAGCGCCAGAAGGTCCAGGACGAGTACGCCGAGATTATCAAGCAGATCGCCTACCTGGAGGACCTGCTGGCCAACCCCCGCAAGATCGACTACCTGATCAAGGAGGAGACTCAGGAGGTCAAGAAGAAGTACGGCGACGAGCGGCGCACTCAGATCGTCGAGCAGGAGCCGGAGGACCTCAGCCAGGAGGACCTCGTCCCCCACCAGGAGATGGTAGTCACTCTCTCCACCCGCGGCTACGTCAAGCGCATGGACCTGGAGATCTACCGGGCGCAGCGGCGGGGCGGTCGCGGCAAGATCGGCGTTCCCCGCCGCGAGGGCGACGCCGTCCGCCACATCATGGTCGCCGATACCCACCAGAACCTGCTGTTCTTCACCGACCGTGGCCGCGTGTACCAGGTCAAGACCTACGAGCTGCCCGACGAGTCACGGCAGGCGCGAGGCATCCCCCTCATCAACATCATCTATCTGGAGCAGAACGAGCGGGTGACGGCGGTGGTAGCCACCAACGGCGGCGACCAGGAGTTCCTGGTGCTGGCCACCGAGAAGGGCGAGGTGAAGAAGACGGCCCTGCGCGAGTTTACCACCGTCCGCCGCAACGGCCTGATCACCATGGACCTGGAGCCCGACGACGCCCTGGTAGCGGCCCAACTGGCGCGGGACGACGACCAGGCGATCCTGGTGACCGCTGCCGGCCAGGCCTTGCGCTTCCCGGTGCGCCAGTTGCGCTCCGCCTCCCGCCAGAGCGGCGGCGTGCGGGGCATTCGCCTGGCGCCCGGCGACCGCGTGGTAGGAATGGAGATCGTCCGCCCTCAGCACGAGCTTCTGGTGGTGAGCAGCAACGGCTTTGGCAAGCGCACCCCGTTTGAGGAGTACCCGACCCACGGTCGAGGCGGCCAGGGCGTCAGGACGTTCAACGTCGCCCAGAAGAGGGGCCAGTTGGTGGCTGCTCGGATGGTCAACTCTAAGCAAGAATTGATGATCATCTCGGAGGCCGGCATCGTCCTCCGCACCCCCATGGACAGCATCGCCAGCCAGGGGCGACCCACCATGGGCGTAACCCTCATGGACGTGGGCCCCCGCGACGCCGTCGCCGCCATCGCCAGCATCGAGCTGGCCCTGGCGGCCGAACAGAAGGCAGCGGCGAAAACCAGGAGAGAGGCGAAAGCGCCGCCTGAGCCAGAGCCTGCGGCCAGCAAGCCGGCGAAGGCGAGGGCGGCGGCCCGCCCCAAGGCAGGAGCGAAGCCCGCGGTGGCGAAAGGCAGGGCCCCGACCAGGGCCAGCCCTGAGCCTGTCCAGAGCGTAGCCGAAGGGCCTGTCGAAGGCGCCCAGCCAGCGGCCCAGGGCAGAGCCGCGCCGAAAGCCACGACGGCAGCTCAGACGAAGACAACAGCGAGGGCGATCGCAACCAGACGTCTGGCCTCGGCGAAGACCCCCACCGGCCCCCTGGTCTCAGCCGAGACTCCGGCCACCAAGGCGGCAGGGAAGGGTGGTGGCGCAGGCAGGCGGAGCCGGCGCGCCTAGGGGGTACGCCCGCTCCGGGGCCGCGCGGTTCAGGAGCGGCTTGCCCGCCAGGTAGAGGCGCAGGTTCTGGCAAAACAGCTCCACCGCCCGCTCATAGTAGGCGGGGGGGCCGCCATCATCCACATCGAGCCAGCGGACGAGCACTACAGGCACTAGCGGTAGAGGTCAGCTCCGCAGCAGGGCAACAAACTGTTGGTTGGAAAGCTCTGCCAACCGTAGAATATTACGCAGTGTGCCGCGTGGCACTTCTCGCTTGCCTAGAACTACCACCGTGGTCACCGTTCTGTCCTCTACGCGCCTGGACATAGCCAGGTGAGCACCTCTAGAACGACGAACGGGCCGAAATCCGGCCCGCTCCAATGCGCGGATGACCTCGTCGCTAGAGCACAGCGGCAGTCTGCTCACACCGAGGCAGGAACCCTCGCTAGATACGGTGATATCACTTCGTTGGGCCTTGCTCTCACCACCAGCTCGGAATCGGAAGGCTCGCCGGCAAGGACAAGAATCCCCCGCTCTCGAAAGATGCGCTCGCGCTCGCCCTGTTCCTCAATGACGCTGAGATAGAGGATGGTGGCATCTCGAATGTTGTCGAGAGCTTCCTCGATAGTGTCGCCGCAACTGGCCGTGCCCAGTTCCATGCACTCCGCCACAAATTGCTTTCCCTCTCGGTAGACACGAAAGGTCAGCATGACGTAGCCGACTGCGGAGGCAACCATTAACCTTCTCCCTTGACAGCCCTATTCTAGCAGCCCGCCACTAGGCAGGTCAATTTACCGGCCTACGCTCAGCCGCTCGATCAGCCAGCGCGGCAGGCCCGCCGCCTCCATCTTCTTCTGGGTGACAGCGAAATCGTACTCCAGGCGGTGGAGGGTGACGGTGCGAGCAGCGGTATCGTACACGCCGTAGGAGGTGCAGGGGTCGCCGTCGCGCGGCTGGCCCACACTGCCGGGGTTGATGACCAGACGCTGCTTCCCTAGCTTGACCGTCGATCCGTCCTCCAGATGGTACATCTGGCAGTCCTCTCCCGACCGCTCGTCCTGCCTGCCGGCAGACGGGGCCTCCACCACCGCCATTGGCACGTGGGTGTGGCCCACCAGGCTGAACGCTGTCTGCTGGCGCTGGAAATGGGCGACGGCGCTCTCCGGGGAGTAAAGGTACTCCCAGATGGGCCAGCGCAGGGTGCCGTGCACCAGGGTGAAATCCCCCTCCTGAACGACATGAGGCAGGCTCTCCAG
>CAYGYF010000186.1:0-3490 GCA_964354065.1 uncultured Dehalococcoidia bacterium
CGGCAAAGACAAGGACGAGGACAAGAGCCACAAGCAGAATTGCTACGAGAGGTATGAGCCATTTCTTGATAGACCTTTTCAAATTGTTTTCCTCCTATACATTTCATTTCGATGGCTTCGAATCGCTTCTGTTCATCTATTAATAGAATACAGGGCAGACTTTAAGACTGGTTTAAGGCGATGTTAAAACTGTGTAAAAGTTTTCCCATTACGATTCCTCAACTAATTTTTCAACTCTGGCTCTGATTTCGTCCCTGATCTGTCTTACTTGCTCCAATGGTTTTCCTTGGGGGTCTTCAATCTGCCAATCCTCAGTACGGACAAAGCTCGCGGGGCAGGCTCTTTCCACACCGCAACCCATGGTTATAACCCGGTCGACACCCTCCAACATCTTAGAAGTCAACATCCTGGGCTTTCGACGGCTAATATCTACGCCCACTTCGCCCATCGCTTCAACCACCACAAAACTGACCTTGTCAGATGGCTGGGTTCCTGCTGAGAAACCTTTTGCCTTCCCTTTTGCCATCTGGTTAAAGAAGGCTTCAGCCATTTGACTACGACCGGCATTCTGTGTACAGACAAACAATACTTTCTTCATTTCACACCCCGAAAAGAAAAAACCTTAAACCGTGCCTATTCATCTATTCTAGGATATAAGGCGAACTTTAAAGGCGGTTTACGGCTTTGTTAAAGATTTGTTAAATTTTATGGATTGCTTGCGTCGGGGTTTGCTTTGATAGGAAGGCCGAAGCTGAAGGCGGAACCCTTGCCTTCTTCGCTTTGAGCCCAGATACTGCCGCCATGGGCCTGGACGATGTGTTTGGCGATAGCTAGGCCGAGTCCGCTACCACCGCCAGTGCGGGCTTTATCAGCTTTGTAAAAGCGCTCGAATACGTGTGGCAGTTCTTCTTTAGAAATTCCAATCCCGGTATCAGAAACGCTGACAATAACGGATTCTCCACCAGCCCTGGTTGAAAGTGCTACTCTTCCGCCGGGGTGATTAAACTTGATAGCGTTATGGACCAGATTCACGAGTGCTTGCCGAATTCTATCCTTGTCACCTCTAACAACAGAGAGGTCAATAGCAAGGTCAGTAGTTATGGTCACCTGTTGTCTTTGCGCCAGTGGATTCAACTGAGCAGCGACTTCTTCTACCAGCAAGTTGAGATCCAGTGGTGCCATCCTGAGTTCAGCGCGGCCAATTTCAATACGCGATAGCTCGGTAAGCTCGGATACCATCTGGGTCATATGGTCAACCTCACCATCAATCCGCGACATAAAATCTGTTGCTGCTTGTTTATCGTCAATGGTACCTTCCTTCAAAGTTTCTATCATAGCCTTAATTCCCGCGAGAGGTGTTCTCAATTCGTGGGAGATATTGCCTATCAGTTCTCGCCGCATGGTTTGCAGGCTTCTCAATTCAGTCAGGTCCTGAAATAGCAGTAGTGCTCCGGTGGGGCTGTCCTCTATAAGCGGGATAGCTATTGCCCTGAGAAACCGCTTTGAAATAGCTGACTCAAACTGACCGGCCTGCATTTGGCTGGTTTTCAAACACATTTTCAGAATCTCATCCGCTTCATGGTCATGCACTGCCTCTATCAAAGGCTTGTTTATCACGTCCTTCTCCTGAAAATCAAAGAGTCTTTCAGTAGCCTGATTGGCTAAAACTATCTTCCCTTCTGCATCCACCATGATAACACCATCCGCCATGCCAGCAAGAACGGTCTGAAGCTTAGTCTTCTCTGTCGAGATATCCCGTACTAGTTTGTTTAAGTTCGATGACATCTCGTTGAAAGCTTGCGCAAGCTGTCCTGTTTCGTCTCTGGTATGTATTAGGATCTTCTGCCCTAGGTCTCCGGCGGCGATTTTTTTCGATGCTTTCGTCATCTCTCTTATAGGACGGGTTGTTGCCCGGGATACAAGACCAGCAGCCATTATAGCCACTAAGGCAGTCAACACCATTGCCAGGCTGATAATTAGAGTCACATGGTTAACCGAATTTTGTACCACAAGCAGAGAAAGCGCTACCCTGGCTACCCCTACAATATCGCTCTGGTTTGTTATGGGCACAGCAATATACATCATCTGCTCACCCAGTGTGGTGCTATAACGAACGCTTTCACCCAGTCCAAACTCCAGTGCATCCTTCACCTCAGGCCGTGTAGAGTGGTTCTCCATAGTCGAGGGGTCTTCATCGGAGTCGCCCAGGACTGTGCCATCCAATGCGATAATGGTTACACGAGCCTCAATCTCTTTTCCCAACTTCTTAGCCAGTCCATCCAGGTCATCACCTTGGTTGGGAAAGGCAGACTGGCTAGCCTCTGCAATAATCTTCGCTTCTTTCTCCAGGTGTGAGCGCAGGTTATCAAGTTGAAGGTCTCTGGCAAAACTGGTCAAGTAAACACCCAGGATACCCAGGCTGACAACAATAAGCAGGATGAATGGTGTGGCTATTCGCCACTGAATGCTGCGAAACAACTCTACCCTTCCAGTTTGTAACCTGTTCCCCTGACGGTTATCAGATGCTCAGGATTGTTGGGATCGGCCTCTATTTTTTGCCTCAGCCATCTGACATGCACATCAACAGTGCGGGTGTCGCCGGCAAAATCATAGCCCCATACTTTCTCCAGAAGATGGTCACGGCTGAATACCAGGCCTTCATTTCTAGCTAGAAAAGCCAGCAAATCGAACTCTTTTGGCGTTAGTTCCAGCGCTGTCCCGCCTTTTGAAGCCCTGTGGCGGGCTATGTCAACTTCAATATCGCTGACCTTTAGCAATGGCTCTTCAGTCTCTGGTTGCACTTCCGCCATTTTAGCCCGGCGCAGCATCGCTCTTACACGAGCGAGTAATTCTCTGAGGCTGAACGGCTTGGTCATATAATCATCGGCGCCGATTTCCAGACCAACTATTTTGTCAGTCTCATCAGCCTTGGCGGTGAGCATTAGTATGGGCACGGTCATGTCCTTCCGAAGAATGCGGCAGACTTCAAAGCCGTTCATCTTGGGCAACATCAAATCGAGGATGATGAGGTCAGGTTTCTCTCGGCGGGCAATGTCCAGAGCTTCAGCACCGTCAACGGCAGCGATGACGTCATAACCCTCTTTACGAAGATTATATTTGAGCGTGTCCAATAGGTTGCGGTCATCCTCGACAATCAGAATCTTGTCGTTTCCAGTCATCGATTCTAGTATAGAATGAATAGAATAGCCTGGCAAATGCTGTATCATCGGAATGAGACTTTCTTCCCAAACAGAAGTTCGGGAATTATCTCAGCAAGGCCCACTTTCTACTTGCCAAATCTGGCGAATCACGCCCCGTTTTAACAACGCTATTGACAAACCACAGGGCAGGATCTATATTGTAAATAATTGAATATGGGAAAAAGGCTGAGAACAGGACTAGTACAGCCTGAGGCGGAGGTCAGAGAGTCGGGGAAGGTGTGAGCCGACACTTGCGCAAGGCTGGAATGGACCTGGGAGCTGCAAACTGA
>CAYGYF010000187.1:0-3486 GCA_964354065.1 uncultured Dehalococcoidia bacterium
TCGGTGGAGCTGCTGCGGTGGGCCTTCGGAGCCAGGTCCTTCAGCGGTTACGCCGTGGCCGCCCTAGTGGTATGGGGCGGGCTCTGGGTGTACCACTGGCTGGCTGAAAGCGCGGAGGGCCAGCCCACTGACGAGACCAGGACGGTTCGCCGGGCGTACCTTTATGTGACCTCGGTATACAGCCTCACTATGCTGGCCGTGGGGTTGAGCCTCGCTATCTACCTCGTCCTTAGAGAGGCGTATGAGGGGCTATTCTCCGTGCCGGTGCTATTGCAAGGGGAGGAGCCTCTGTGGGGCGACCTCATGAAGAACTCCCTCTCGGTCGCCCTCGTCGGGGCGGGCCTGTGGGCGTGGCACTGGCTCTACGCCGCCCGTCTTGACGCCGAGTCCACCCTTCGTCAGTTCTACTCATACGCCTTCGCCATCCTCGGGGGAGTCATCTTGACCCTGGTTGCGACAGGCGTCATCGTCTACGGAGCCCTGGTGTGGCTTATCGGGGTACCGGAGGAAGCCTCGGCCACGGCTCATTTCCGCTTCCTGCCTTCGGCGCTTGCGCCTCTAGTAGTGGGCCTGGGCCTTTGGTTGTACCACTGGAGCACGGTGCAACGCGAGCGAGCCACTGCTGGACAACTGCCGGACGCCAGGAGGATCTACGCCTACGTCATGGCGGCCCTGGGGCTAGGGGTACTGGCCGCTGCGCTTATCGTCCTGGTGCCGACGGTCATCGGCATCGGCATCACGAGCGCCAGGGACGTGCTGGTAGGCGAGGACTGGTGGCGGAACCGCATCGCTCTGGTCGTCACTTTCGGTCTCCTCGGCGGGCCGGTGTGGGCCTACTACTGGCTCTCGATGCAGCGCAGGGCGGCCATCGGCGGCCCCGAAGAGCGCGCCAGCCTCCCCCGGCGGGTCCTAGTCTACGGCGTCCTGGGAGTGGGGACTCTGGCTATCCTCGGCAGCATCAGCTACCTCTTGTACACCTTCCTCGATGCACTGCTCGAGGACACCCTATCGCTCACCCTGTTCCTCGAGGCCAAGTGGGCCATTGGCAATGTGGTCGCCGCCGGGCTGATCGTCCCGTACTACTGGCTGATACTGCGGGAGGATCGACTGGCGCTACCGGAACCGGTGGCCCGACCGTCAGTCGAACGAAAGTCTGTGACGGTGCTGATTGCGGAAGGTGGCGGCCCCTTCGTGGGTCAGCTCGAGACAGCTCTGAGAGAGAAGGTGCGGGTGTTGCACCGGGTCGACCCAGACGTCGCGGTGCCAGAGCTCTCAGCCGACGACTTTCAGGGCCTAGAGCGCCGCATCGCCGAGGCGGCGGGAAGTCGGGTTCTGTTGGTGGCAGACGCTACAGGGGTGCAAGTCTACTCTTATCGCTAGGGGCAAACGACGGGGGCATTGGTCATGATAGGCAAGGGAAGATCGCCCATTAAGCTCTGACCTTCCGCTAGCTGCTCGATGTGGGAGGCGCCCTCCAGGAAATAGTACACCCTACAACGGCGGAAGCTGCTCCTGGAAGGCCGGCCAGGTGTTCACGCCCAGGGACAGGAACTCCTCCTCCGCCTTGCGCTTGGGGTCCCACTCGTCCGGCGGGACGACGTAGACGATGTCGTCGCAGGTGAGGCCAAAGAGGAACTTGTACGTCCCCTTCATCCGGGCCTTCAGCTCCTGTCCCAGCTTGCAGAAGAACTGCCCCGGCAGAGTCACGACTTGGGCATCGTTTATGTTGACCACCCAGGTCTCCGAGCGAGCCTTCCCGTCGTACAGAGAGCGGCGGAGGATGCGCAGCAGGCGCAGGACCTTGAACACTCGGTTCTCCACCGGCAGCTCTGGGTAGCTCACCCGCACGGCCAGCGCGACATCGGAGGTGGTCTTCACGCCCGCCAGAGCGCCAAGGACCGCCCGGGCGATGCTCGAGCCCAGCTTCTCCGCCTCCTCGTAGGTCCTCAGCCCCTTCTCGTCTTCGGGGTCCTCGATGGCCTGGTGGGGGTAGAGGTCGCCCTGGGCGCCCACGAAAAGGATGGCCGTGCCTCCGCGCTCCCGCTCGATGTCGCGGCGCAGGTAGGCGGGGAAGTCGGCGGTGATCAAGGTATTGCGCTTGCCCAGCACGTCCACGTGGCAGGAGCAATTCACCAGCACCCCGATGCAATCGCGGCCAGCCTCCGCCTCCACCAGCATCACCTCCACCCCCTCGTCCACCAACCCGCCCTCCGGCTGACGTACGTTCCTGATGATGCCTTCCATCTTGGTGCTGGCGAAGCCGATGCGGGCTGGCACCAGGCCCTGGACGGCCTCCACCACGATGTCGGAGGCCCGCTCATGGATGAGCTGCTTGTAGCGCTTGGGCACGCCGCCGTGGGCCCCGCTGGTGTCGGGTGCCGAGTGGTTGTGGACGGTGCCCACGGCCACCATCACGTCCTGGCGGCCCAGCTTCTCCAGCGCCCGCGCCCGAATCGCCTCCACATCACTCTGGTAGATGGAGATGAAGTCCAGGGCGACGAAGGCGAGGGTGGTCTGGCCGTCGGCCAGGGCCAGGCAGCGGGCGTAGATGTCATCGTGGACGCCGGTGGACTTGCGGTGGCCCCAGGGCAAAAAGACCGTCCCGTAGCCGGCCAGGTAAACGTTCCGATCGGGGGTGATGATCGCCTTGGCCGCCCCCGCCATCAGCTTGGGCATGGCAACCACCTCTCTTTGCTGCTGAGCGAGCCAGATTGGCGGCAACGTCGTGCATCCGCCGCTTGGCCGAGGCCAAAATAGCGCCTGCCCTCCCAGCCGTCAAGGGCGTCGGGAGGACAGGCGCGACGCTCGCCTTGGCGAACAGCTCCTCCTAGCCCTGCGAGCTCCCCTTGGCGCGGCGAACCCTGCTCCACGCCAGCAGGCCACCTACTCCCGCTACCGTGACAGCCCCAACAGCGATGAGAGCCGCCAACAGCACCCAGTTGGTGCCGCCGTCACCCTGGACGGCCGCAGGCAGCGGACGGTCTGGGTTTGGCCCCAGAGGGTCAGGAACGTCCGGGTTGGGGGTCACCTCCACCGGCGGGTAGTCGCCCTCGGTGATCTCGTAAGCCCGGCCGTCTGCCAGGAAGATCACCCGCTCGCCCAGGGCGAAGTAGGGGCCCCAGTCGGGCCGCTCGCCCAGGACTCGGTAGTAATCGTCGCTGCCGAAGCCGAACCTGGTGGTGGACATATCTTCCTGGTAGCCGGTGTCGATCCAGACGTCATCCCGCTGGACGAAGGTCTTGTCGCCCACCACCTTCATCCTCGCCGAGGGGCTCCCCACTGCGGCCTCGGCTTGGGAATACCCCTGGATGGCCTGGGCGTTCTCCACAGCCCCCGCGCCGGTGGCCGGAGCGAGAGCTCCGGGCAGCGCCCGCTCCAGGTCCGAGGTAGCCTCTTTTCGCCCCTCGGACGAGAAGATCGGCACGTCCTCCTCCACCAGGAAGGAGGTGTAGGGGGTCATCACGCCGTAGCGCAGGCTCAACTCCA
>CAYGYF010000188.1:0-3441 GCA_964354065.1 uncultured Dehalococcoidia bacterium
CCGCCCGGTCCTCCTCGATCTGCTGGCGCTGGCTGCGGCCGTAGCCGCCCTGGCGACGGCGCAGGTCGAGGGCGAGGTAGTCTTCGCTCAAGGGCAGGCCGGCGGGTAGGCCCTCGATGATGACCACCAGAGCCTTGCCGTGGGATTCGCCGGCGGTGAGAAAGCGGAACATGTCCATTGCCTAATCCTCACTGCCCTTCGTCGCCGTCGGCGCGAGTGCCTTGCGCGCCGCTTTGAACATTACGTCGAGTGGCGGCTGGACCGCCGTCCACAGTTCGAAGGAGGCCGCCCCTTGATAGACTAGCATGGGCAGGCCGCCGAGGGTGCGAGCGCCCCGTTTCTTCGCTTCAGCCAGGAGTCTGGTCTCCAGGGGGTTCGCGATTATGTCAAACACCAGCGCTTCCCCAGGGATGAGCTGCGGTGGCATGGGCAGGTCGTGCTCCTGGGCGGTGTGGCGCATCCCTATTGGAGTACAGTTTACCAGAAGCTGGCATTTTGACATGGCGGCCGCAAGGTTATCCTCGGTTGGGCGCATGTGCCGGAGGGCGGTTTGGCCCAGGCCGCCCAGGTCATGGACGAGCCGCTCTGCTCTCGGCGGATCGATGTCGAAGATGGTGATGGAGGCGGCCCCGCCCTGGACGAGGGCCACGGCGGCGGCGCGACCTGCCCCGCCTGCTCCGAGCTGGACGACGTGCGCCCCACGGGGATCGAAGCCGCCATCCTCGCGGAGGGCACGATCGAAACCGGTGAGGTCAGTATTGTAGCCGCAGAGCCGTCCCTGGCGGTTGACGATGGTGTTCACGGCGCCGATCCGCTTGGCCAGGGGGTCCAGCTCGTCCAGGAGAGGGATGACGTCCTCTTTGTAGGGCACGGTGACGTTGGCCCCCAGGCAGTGGGGCTCACGCATCCCCCGGATGCGTCCGGCGAGGTCCTCGCGCTCGGTCTCCCAGAGCTCGTAGCGGGCATCGATGCGGCAGTGGTCGAGGGCCGCCTGCTGGAAGAGCGGCGATATGGAATGGGCCAGGGGCTTGCCGATGAGGCCGATGAGTTTCGTCACCCTACCTCCCGCCATACTGCTCGATGTTGCGGGTGTGCTCCTCCAGGGTCTCGGCGAAGGCGTGGCTGCCGTCGGACTTGGCCACGAAGTAGAGGTAGTTGGTCTGGGTCGGCTGGACAACCGCCGTGATGGAATCGAGGCCGGGGTTGGCGATGGGCCCCGGCGGCAGTCCTGTCCTTCGATACGTATTGTAGGGCGAATCGACCTGTAGGTCTTGCTGGGTGAGGTCTTTCTTCCAGTAGCCGTACTTGGCCACGCTCTGAGGGTCGTTGCCCAGGGCGTACTGCACCGTGGGGTCGGCCTCCAGGGGCATGCCCAGGCGCAGGCGCTTGAGGAAGACGCTGGCGATGATGGGCCGCTCCTCGGCGACCTGGGCCTCACGCTCGACGATGGAGGCCAGGGTGAGCACGGTGTGCACCGACAGGCCGGCAGCGGCGGCCTCCTGGCGAAGGTCGGCGTCGAACCTCTGGTCGAAGGTCTCCAGGATGTGCTGGACGACCTCCTCCGCGGTCAGGTTGCGGCTGAAGAAATAGGTGTCGGGGAAGAGGTAGCCCTCCAGGTTGGCGCGGAAGGGCTTGCTGCGAAGGAAGGTGAAGTCGTAGGAGCCTTTGATGGCCTGGAGGAAGTCGGCGGCGGAGACCACCTTCTTGGCCTCCATCAGCTCGGCGATCTCCTCCGCTCGCAGGCCCTCGCGAATGGTCACCACCAGGGGAGCGGTGACGCCGCGGCGAATTCGCTCGACCACCTCGGCTGTGGGCATCCCCTTCTCGAACTCGTAGTCGCCGGCTACCAGCTTGCCCTGGTAGCCCTCCAAGCCTACCAGGACGCGAAAGAGGAGAGCGCTGGAGATGACGCCCTGGTCCTCCAGCTTCTCGCCCACATCCTGCACACTCTCCCCTGTCTGGATGGTGATGAGGACGGTCTCGCCGGGTGTGGGGTGGGGGCCGACGGTGGGCGGCGCTTCTTTGAGGAGCATCCCCGGGGTCTCCGTGATCTGCCAGACGCCGATGCCCGCCACGGCGATGGTGGCGAGGATTCCGAGCAGGTAGAGGAAGCGCATCCCCTAGGACTCGACCGGAGGTTCCGCCTCGGGCGGATGGGTCTCCGGCGCAGATGGGCCATCCTGGGCTCTACTGTCCAGGTAGCTCTGAAGGACGATGGCAGCGGCCAGGGCGTCCAGCTTGGCCCTGGCCTTGCGCCCACGGCGGCCCGCCTCGGCCAGGCGGTGGCGAGCCTCTACGGTGGAGAGGCGCTCGTCCCAGTACTGGACGGGAAGGGTCAGGCGGGCCGATAGCTCTTCGGCGAAGGTCTTGACGGCTTGGGCCTGGGGCCCGAGGGAGCCGTTGAGGGAGATGGGCAGGCCAACGACCACCGCTTCGGCTGCCTGCTCCTGCACCAGGCGGGCGATGGCGTCCAAGTCAGCGGAGATCTCGCGGCGCTCCAGCACGGCGACGGGCAGGGCGACCCGCACCCGCTCGTCGGCGGCGGCCACGCCGATGCGCCGCTCGCCCACGTCCAGACCGAGGATACGCATGATGTCTAGCCTTTGCCCAGAAGCTCCAGAACAGAGGGTTTCACCAGGGCGAGGGCTTCGTCCAGCTTGCGGGCGTCGGTGCCGCCGCCCTGGGCCATCTCGGGCCGACCACCGCCACCGCCGCCAGCGGCCGCTGCTACTCGCTTCAGGATGTGGCCAGCGTGGAGGCCGCGCTTCACCAGGTCGGGGGTGATCATGGCCATGAAGGCCGGCCGTCCGTCCAGTACTGAGCCGAGAACGATGACGCAGGAGCCGAGGCGCTGGCGGAGGACGTCGCCCATGTGGCGGAGCGTATCCTGGCTGGGGGCGTCGACCCGCGCCGCCAGCACCGACACGCCGCCTACCACGGCGACCTCGTCTGTCAGGGCCTCGGCGGCAGGGGTGGCCAGGGCCCGTTCGAGGCCTTGCGCCCGCTTGCGCTCGCCATCCAGCTCGGCGAGGAGGGTTGCCACCTTGGATTCCAGGTCGGCGGGGGCGGCTCCCAGGCGACGGCTGGTGCTCTCCAGAGCGGCTAGCTGCGCCTGGACGTAGGTCTCGGCGCCGCGGCCGGTGAGGGCCTCGATGCGGCGCATGCCGGCGCCGATGCTGCTCTCCCCCACGACGAGGCAGAGGCCGATCTGGCCGGTGGCCGAGCAGTGGGTGCCGCCGCACAGCTCGCCACTGAAGCGCTCGCCGTCCTCCTTCGTCTCCACCACGCGCACCTGGTCGCCGTACTTCTCGTCGAAGAAGGCGAGCACGCCCTCCGACATCGCTTCGTCGAAGCTGGAGACGCGGGTGGTCACCGGCAGGTCGGCGCGAATCTTCTCGTTCACTATTCGCTGGATCTCCGCCAGCTCCTCCGGCTTGAGGG
>CAYGYF010000189.1:0-3440 GCA_964354065.1 uncultured Dehalococcoidia bacterium
GGAGAAGGTTCGCGATGGTTTCTGCAGCTTCTCCTCTCGCTGGCGATGATGGCCTTGGGACCCCGTTTGGGGCGCCGCCAGGCCGGCGGCCGGGCCTGCCCCCAGCCCGCCTTCACTCCAGCGGCCAACCGGGAATCAGCGCGTCGATCTCCCCCATGAGCCGAATCGTCTCCGCCAGCGCCACCACCACCCTCTGGTAGTGCTGCACGTCATCCCATGTCAGCTTCCGCCCCTTGCGGTCCTTCAGCCACTTCTCGCACACCTGGTAGCCCCCGATGTGGAACCCCCACACCTCTGGCGGCACGCCCTCGAAGTACTGCGTCCCGTTGATCCACACTCGCCGCTCTTCCTCGTCGTAGCGCACCTTCTCCACCGTGTCCGAGCCCGCGATCGGCCACTTCGTGATCAGGGCGTCGAGAGTCTTCGATTCCATCAAGTGCAGCCCCACCAACTCGGCACCCTTCGCCGCCAGCGCCGCGAACAGCTTCCTATCCGACGTCAGCGGCACCCGCGGGAAATCAGTCTTCAGGAACTCGGCGTAGCGCACTCGATAGGTAGGGCTATGGAACACGCCATAGATGTAGTGCAGCACGTCCTCCGGCCCGAACGTCTCCTCCAGGTCGCCCTGCCCGTCCTCCACAAACCGCAGCTCCAGCTTTCCCTCAACGGCCTTCACGAACTCAGCGCTCAAATTTGGCCGCCGCCCTGCTTCTTCAAACGCTTGCGCCTGCGCACCCCCCTCAGCCGGGTAAAGGTAGAGCGGGAAAATGGACGATCCATCTTTTACCTCGATAAACACAGCGGGAGTCGGGTACCGCGAGGCCAGCGCGTGCCTCCATCCGTCCGCCTTGGTTTGCCGAACCACGTTTAGCGCCATGTTCTCACGGAAGACATGGCCCACCACGGAAAGACGCGGCCTGTCGGCCACCTCGGTACCAAGATAGGCCACGCGCCGGTCGAAGGGGCGGTACTCCACCCCGCGGCAGTAGCGGCTCCACGCCGCCCCATCGGGCTCTCGGCCCAGATACCCCCGCACCTGCCCGAGGAGAGCGGCTTGGTCGTAAGCGATTGCCACATTGTCCCTGTGGGTTTGGAACCCCACCGCGCTCAGCGGGAAAGCCTCCGCCAGCTTCCAGCCCCGCTCGTATTCCCCAAGCGACCCCTCATCCCGCGCCACAAACAGATAGTCCGGCCTCCTCGGCGCCAGGTCCCTCCAGTCAGTCGTCGCGATCTCGGTCCCGGCCAGCACACCGTATTTCCCCTCCCGCAACCCCCACAGGTCCGCGTGGTGCACCATCGCCGGCCCGCTCTTTCCTGGCTCTCTTACAAAGATGCCCATTGCCACGCCCTGCTGGATGTCGAACACGTTCTTGTCCGGCGACCCGTCCGGGCACCGCTCCTTCTTGCGTTCGTTCCCGTGCAGGTCAAGCACGTAGATATCGGTAAACGTGTTCATTAGGCTTTGCCGCATCCCCCGAAAAGTCGGGTTGTCCAGGTAGCTGTGGTTGGTGATGAACGCTAGCACCCCCTGCCCCGTCCGCTCGATCCGCCACTGTCCGAAGCGGAGAAACTTCACGTAGTCGTCCTGCAGCCACTTCGGGTTCTTCTCACCCAGGGCTTGGCCGTCCACCCTGTAGTAGCTCTGAATCAACTTCCCTATCCATGTCAGTTCGCGTCGCTGCTTCTTCGTCTTCGGGTCTTCCCAACTGCGCCAGCTTGCGTTTGCCGAATGCCCCGCGTACGGCGGGTTCCCCAGCACCACCATGATCGGCTTGTCTTTCTTTATCTCCGCCGCCGCGTTCGCCTCGTCCGTGATCCACTGGGCAAACAAGGTCTCCGATTGCTTGATCGCCTCCTCCAGCGTGTTCGTCAGGTAGACCCCCAACCGCTGGTCGCCCTGGAATTCGTACCCCAACTCTTGAAGCAGCAGCCCCAGCTTCAGGTGCGCCACCGCATACGGTGCCATCAGCAGCTCAAACCCGAACAGCCGTGGCAACAGCTTCTCGACCACATAGTTGTTCCACGCTCCAAGTTGCCCTTGCTCCTGCAACCCCTCGTGGATTAGCTTCACCACGTCGTAGAGGAACGTCCCCGTCCCCACCGCTGGATCCAGGACAAGGACGGTCGGGTCCGCCAACCCCGATGGCCGCCCAAACCGCGTCCTCAGCAGGTAGTCCAGAGACCGCACGATGTACGAAACCACCGGCTCCGGCGTGTAGTAGACCCCCCGCAGCTTCCTCTCCTTAGGGTCGTAGGTTCTCAGGAAGGTCTCGTAGAAATGCACCACCGGGTCTTCTTGCTTCGTGTGCTTGCCAAAGTCCTCTAGCACCGCCGCCATGTCCGCCTGCCCTAGCACCTGGGCCAGGTCATCCACCAGCCCCGCGATCCGGTCGTCTAGCTCCGGCCCCGCGATGTGGTTGAACAGCCTTCGCAGGAACGGATTTGTCTTCGGTAGCAGATACGCCGCATTCTGACGCGTGAACTTCTGCCCGCCGTTCCCCGCCGCCCGCGCCGCAAACAGCCCGTAGGCGACCGTTTGGGCATACATGTCCGCAAACTGCTCCACACTCAGGTCAGGGATCAAGTGGTCGCGGAAAGCCACGAACTGTCCGTGCAGGCTCCCGCCCTCCGCCTCCCTCCCGAAAGCCGCCACGATGAACTCACGAATCATGTGGGCCAGCCGCGCCATTCGCACCGCCAGCTCCCTGGGCGTCCCCACGGCCACCGGCTGCTGGGCCAGAAAGTCGCCCAGCAGTTCCCCGACGCCCTCCATCCCCTTCTTGTCCCCCTTAACCTTCCCGTCCAGCCCCACCGTCCCCAGCCGCGCCGCGCCACGCTTCTCGCCATCCACATACCACCGGAACTCCAAGAAATCCGTGAGGATTAGGTTCGGAAGCGATCCCCTGTACCGTCGCAACTGCTCCGACTTCTCCGCCTCATCAAGGCTCGTCCCCACATCCTTGGCCTCCACATACCCCACCCGCGTTTCCCCACGGCATACCTCGAAGTCCGGCGCCCCGCACTCGACGCGCTTCGGATTGCTGGTCGCCGCAATCCCCGTCCCAAGCGCTTCCAGCAAGCTCTTCAGATAGGGGTAATACGTCGGCTCCGTAGCCTTCCCCGCCGCCCGCTCCCCCTCGATATCGTTGACGTACTTGCGGAACGCTTGCATCTTTTCCTGCATCTTAACGTCCCCCGCCGAGTGACATGCCCTTATTCTACCACCCGAACAGTTATCCTATCATACACCCGTAGGGGCGGCCCTGGCGACGCTTGCCCCGATGCATCGGGGCCCATCCCGCCACCCGTTGATCGTAACGCTCACCCGTCCCTACAATCGGAGCAGGACCCGTTCCAGCGGTTGCTGGTTTTCCGTCGTCTCGCTTTTCTGCTCGGGAAGGTGACCCCTTGTACGAAAAGGCCACCCTGGCCAACGGCCT
>CAYGYF010000190.1:0-3420 GCA_964354065.1 uncultured Dehalococcoidia bacterium
CGGCACGCTTCGACCAAGAAGGGGCAGGGTATCGCCTCTCGTCTCCAGCGCGGGCGGTGGCCGACGTCCGAACTGGAGATAGAAGGCAGCCAGGGACAGCGCCGGATATTGTTCGCCGCCGGCTCCTCCGACAGCCAGCGGGATGCGACGGACACGGCCGTCGCCGTCGGTCACCAGATTGGCATGCCCGAGAGATGCCGCAGCCCTTCGCAGGATATCTACCGGCAGCGCAAAGGTTTCGTAGAGATAGATGGAAGCGCCTTGGGTAGGTGTGGAGGCGGTGCCTGCCACTGGCAGGACAACGTCGTCGGCCGCCAACATAGCCTGAGCCAGCGCCTCATCTCCTTCGCCCTCGTCGGCGAACAAGACGTCGTAAACGATCACGCGGGCCCCTGCCTCATGAAGGTTCTGGATGGCGGTGGCGTGGAGGGAACGAGGCCATTCTCCCAGGCGACCATATCGCTCGAGGGAGTCGTCATCGATGGCGACGATGGCGATGTTGTTGGACCCCGGACCTTCGACGAAAAGCGCATCGGTGATAACGTTCTGAAGGGACTGCAGAGGATCGAAGAAGATAGCCCAAGCCATGAACAACAGGCCGGCACCGATTGCCAGCAGGCTGGCCCTGCGCAGCCGGCTCTCTCGCCTACTCCTTCGCGTCGCCCAGCGCATCTTGCGATCCACCTACCGGGCCTGCTTAGTGCTCGCCATGTCTCGAAAACGTCTGCCGCGGATGACCCTGAGGTATCTCCCCTTAGCAGCCCTACCCGAATGCCGAGCGGACTCCCGCATTCGCGTTAGGGACCCTCGCTTGTCTAGCTCGAGTGCTCAGTGTCGCGCCCCCACCCGCAAGGCAGGCTGCCCGTGCCTCGATTCACGGTCGCCAAGCTGGCTCGCTCTATGCAATCATACGCTACACACCATACACCTCTGAAAAAGAAAGTCAAATTCCCCTATCCGAGGGAGGCACCCATGCTCACCTTCGACTCTGACGCCTGCCGGGCCCGCATCAGCCGCCCCGGCGAGGCGCCCATCGACGGCCAACTGGTCTGCTACTATCCGTGCCCGCGCTGCCCGAACCCCGCGCGGGCCCTCGTCTACCTGGGCGACGCGGCCCTGGCCAGCGAGGTCGCGGTCCAGGCCCAGGACGTCGGCCGCCAACTCGGGATCCTGGCGGTCGGAGCCGGACTCGTCCTCAACGGCGGCCACGGCCACTGGGGCGGCCGTGACTGCCACCTGTCGCTGTGGACGGAGCCGCCCGCGGTCCTGGCCCTCGCCAGCGGAACCCGTACCTCCGAGGCCCAGGGCTCCATCCAGATGGGCCTCGATGTGGAGATTACGGGCAACACCGCGAGCATCCTGGGACCAGTGGAGCGGTGTTACCAGCTAACCTGGAGCGGGACGCCCTTTGACGGCGTCGCCGACTGGACCATGGACGTATACGTCAGCGGTGACACTCAGGCGCCCCTGAACTACGACGCCTGGGTGACCTACGACAACGCCAAGGTACATATCCTCCAATCGACACCCACTGACCCCCTCATCAAGATGCCGGGAGCCCAGAACCTCAGCACTTACTACCAGGGGCAGGCGGCCTTCGGTGCGTCCTATTTGAACCCTCCCTACAATGGAATTGGTGGCGACGGCGCTCTGGTGAGGATAGGTCTGGACATCGGCGGCTCCGGCGTTGTCGCCTTCGGCTTTGTCAAAGGCGCCTACAGATCTGGAGCCGGGCTCCACGCCGTCACAACCGTGGCGGCCCAACTCGCCATAAACAGGACGTGCTCTTCTTCCGTCGGCGGCATAGCAGAACTGCCGGACGTCGCGTCAAGCGCTGGTTCGCCAGATCGATACCTCGTGGTTCTGGGCGTGGCTGCGGGGATAGGGGGAATAGCCCTGGCGGCAGGCGCAACGCGTGCTGGCGGGCGCCGGCTCAGGTAGAGCCATCTGGCACTCCCGCGAGGTGGCAGGAGTGGTAACGAAAAGGATGCGTCAGCGACGGAGGCGAAACCGATGACAAGACCGGCGTGGACTGTACTCGCGGTGGCGGCGATAGCGGTCATCGCCCTGCTGTCGCACCAGCTGGTGGGCACCCTCGGGGGTGCGCAGGCCCAGAGCAACGTTGATTTCGACATCGACCCGGATGTCGCCGGCAACACAGCGAGCGGCATCGGCGCTGGTGGAATCGAAGACTGCCTGCGCCTGGATGGCTCCGGCGGCTTCGACGGCTCCGCTGACCACACCATCGACGTGGTCGTCCAGGGCGACACCCAGGCACCCACGGCCTACGACGCGTGGATCACCTATGACAACAGCGTCATCCACGTGTTGGATAGCGGCACCGATGCCCTGGTCAAGCTGCCTGGCGCCAGCGACTTCACCACCGATGAAGACCCGGGGCCCATCAAGAGCAGTGACGGCCAGTTGGACGCCGCCGCCCTCTACCTGTCCGGTGGCCCCGGCATCGCCGGCAACGGCGCGATCGTGCGCATCGGGCTGGACATCAACTTTGCCGCTGGCCCGACCGCTGTCAACCTGGGTTTCGCCAAGGGCGCCTACAGGTCGGCGGCCGGTGCTCATCCGACGACCACCGGTACGGGTCTGCTAGCCATCAACCAGAACTGCACCGCAGGGCCGACACCCACTCCCACGCCGGCGGCCACA
Source organism: uncultured Dehalococcoidia bacterium (assembly GCA_964354065.1). Classification (GTDB taxonomy): domain Bacteria; phylum Chloroflexota; class Dehalococcoidia; order SM23-28-2; family SM23-28-2; genus JAUYDU01. Next base: position 2,665 of record CAYGYF010000190.1, read on the forward strand.
CCTACGCCTTCCCCTACCACATCCCCCACCCCGACACCGCCCAGCGACGTCGACAGCGACACCGTCCTGGACGTCAGCGACAACTGCCCTCTGGTCGCCAATCCAGATCAGACGGACACCGACGGCGACGGGATCGGCGACGCCTGCGAGGGTCTGGCGCTGGGCATCCCCCTCGTCGCGGGCTGGAACCACGTCTGCTACACCGAGGCCACCGAAGCGGGACTGAGCCCTCTGTCCAGTATGGCGCTGGCCGCCTATCGCCTCAAGGATGACGGAGGCTACGACCGCTGGTTCCCAGGACGCCCTGATGTCACCACGATGGCGACACTGAGCTATTACGATGCGCTGTTCGTTCTGATGTCCGGGAGCGCCGTGTGGGCCCAACAGCCCTCTGCGCCGCCCACCAGCGCCAACCTGGGCCAGGGCTGGAACGACGTGTGCTACCTGGGGAAGGCCAAGTCGCCCGCGGACGCTACGGCGAGCATCGCCAGTTCGTTGGGTGTCCTCTACGCGCTGGGAACCGACCAGACCTGGACCCGCTACGTGCCTGGTCGACCCGAGGTGAGCAACATTGCTCAGCTCAAGCGATACGACGCCGTCCTCATGCTGGTGACGGACCCGCACGGCACCACGTGGGCGTTCGACCCGTAGCGGTCCTAGCCCAAATACGGAACTCTGGGCTCGTAACCGAGACCCTGGCCAGGCTGCCGCTGGGCGAGGTCATCGTGAGGCTCGTGGTAGCAGGAAGATAGGCGG
>CAYGYF010000191.1:0-3402 GCA_964354065.1 uncultured Dehalococcoidia bacterium
TGGCAGCCGTCCCCTCGGCGCTGCCTTGGGACTCTTCCTCCGCAGTCGCCGCCTCCAGCCTTCTGATCTTCTCCTCGAGTTCCCTTATCCTTTCCTCCTGTTCGGCGATCTTCTCTTCCGCCGCCCTTTTCTCCTGGCCGCGCTTCTTCTTTCTACTCGTCTCTTGCATCGCCTTCACCTTTGCCCCGGAAGAGCCACCACGATGTCTAGATTGCCGGCGGGATGGCCCTGGCCCTGGCGCTTATCCAACCGCACCAGGGACAGCCGCTAGCGAGCAGGTCTTCGGTAGACACCCTTTTCTCACACTGGGGGCAGTTCTCTTTGGCCACCACCGCCTCCTGCCAGGCAGGCGTTTCCAGATTGGTCCCCGAGGGGAACTCCAGGCCGTATCTCGCCGCCGTCTCGAACGATGCCAGGGCAGCCCTAATCTTGATGCCGAGGAGCTCAACCCCGGAAACCGACACCATGATGTCGGCGTTGATAACCAGCCCCTTGTCCAGTATCCTGTCGACTACGTCTGCCAGGCCTGTGCCGTCGGTGTATCTCTCCGCGTCCAGGGCCATCAGTGCTCACTTCCTCCCAACTTCGTTCCTTGCTCGTTCCTCCGCGGCCTCTTCTTTCCGTCGCATTCTCATGATTCCTCGTGCAGGACAGAATTCATTCCTTTACCACTACGTTGACGAAGCTGTAGGGCGGCGCAGGGCCCACATAGATGAACTTGACCCTGTCAGCATGCGCCGCCATGAGCCGGTCCACCTGGGCATCGAATTCCCTCTCCCAACGCCTATCTACTAGAAAGGCGGCGTTGCATATCATGTCATCGCCGTGGGTCTTGTTCAGCCGTACATCGACGGAGATCCGGCGCAGCGGAGCGACCAGGCCTTCCCCTTCCTGGGCCTTCTTTTCCTCCAGCAGCGCCTTCATCCTGGCGCCCAGCGCTCTCTTGGCGGCATCGGCTTGTCTGGAGGAGGCTCGCGCCATCTTCTCTTGCAGAGCCCCAACTTCCTCGTCCTCCTCGACGATCTCTTGAAAGATTGCCTCCACATCTGTCCAGAGGGCTTTCAAGCCGAGCTCCACCCTGTTGTCCAGGTACCTTAGAAGATTCCTGAATTCGGCATACCTGTTCTTGAGGAGGCTGCGGATCTCGTCCACGGTAGGAGCGACCGTATAGAATCTTACCGGGAGTACGGTGCAGTCCTTCATTACCTCTTCGATCACTCTTTCGTGCCTCGTCATGGTTTCTCTGCTAACCACGTACCTGTTCAGAGGCACGCTGCTGATCACTGCACTGAGACCCTGATAGGAAATGGTGGTGACCTCGTCGCCGCGACCGCCGATGCCTATGGGGCCGAAGTTCCTGGTATCGCTGCCTTCGATCAGGCAGTAGAGATACTTGCCTTCTTCCACCATCTTCGGCGTCCGGGTTCCTCCCAGGGAATCTGGGCTGACCTTCTGGCGCGGTTGGTCCTGGACGGCCACTTCTAGATACCTCTCCCATTCCCCAATGGCCGGCTCTAGGAGCGATGGATCGAGTTCAGATCGAGCAAGCGCGACCTTCTCTTCGGCTTCTGCGGGTTGCCACCGCCGGTCGCGCTGCCTCCCCCTCCTCCGGTTCCTCAAGGCCAAGAGTCGCTATCCTCTCATTCAGGATGTCCCTCTGGTGGCTCAGCCAGTCTATCTTCTTCTGGAGCTGCGCCCGAAGCTGGAGCAGGCTGTCGAGGAAGCAACGCCGCCCTTGTTCCGTCAACACGTAGCCGCTGTTGCTTGACGAGGACACTGGCTCCAGCCATTCATGCCTGGTCAAGAAGTTCAGGAGACACTGAGCGTACCCGGTCGAAATGCCCATTTTGCGGGCGACGGTCACCTTGTCCACGAGCTTCAGTTCCTGAGCCAGCCTCAAGATCTTCAGCTCGTTAGGACTCATCTCCCCTCTCCCGACCGTACAATCTGAAGCGCCTAGAGGCTGATGGCCTGGTCTATTCGCTGGTAGAGGTGCTTGGCCATGTGGAGTTGCCCGTTCTCCTCGTATCCTTGGGCTATTTTTAGCAGTCGATCGTGGGCCTCCCGCGCCTCCTTGGCCTCCGGATGGCGGTCAAGGACGTCGAAGTAGGCATATGTCGCCTGGTTGACGTTCCCCTGCTCCTGATAGGCTCTGCCGCTTCTCATCAGGAAGCCCACGGTGGCCGGGGCCGCCTGTCCTATGCGCTCGACCATTTCTCACCCTCCTGACAATGCACTCCGACACCTGGGGTTCTACTCCTCTTCCTCCTCGTACGATTCGCTGCGGAGGCGGGCCCTCTTCTTCTCGAACTTGACCATGTTGCCTTCTTCATCCAATAAGACCAGGTATGTGCCGAGAACATCGGTGGATTCCGGGAGCCGGGCCATCTCCAGCATGTCCACCGAGACGTGCCATCCCTCCACGTCCTTGTAGCTTCCCACCACCGCCACCGGTTTGAAGCCGGTAATCTCGGCCAACTGCTGCCTGGCCCGCTCCACCAGGTCTGCCATCTTCAAGGCCATGTCCCCCTCCTTGCACCGGGCCTCTCCGCCACTCGCGTTCCCTATCATCGCCGCGAAGCAGGACGCTCAGGGTTCGTCGGTTTACCCTGTCCGGGGTCTCTAGCCTCGCTCCTTGACCTTGCGAATGAGGCTCAGCCTATCGAGTAGAGCCTTTTCCTCAACGGTGTACCGCTCGTCGTCCAGGTCACCCAGGTCATAGCGCATCTGGAGGTCCAGCAACTGCCCCCGAAGCTTGTCCTCGTCCAGCTCCTGCTTCTCCACCTCCTCAGCGAGCTTCCCAGCGACCCAGTGGATCATTCTGGGAGCACCGAGGATGGGCAGAGTCAAAGCGTCCAGCAAGAGATTGCTGCCACCCGTCGATGCCGGGGCCGGCCTTCTCCGTTTTCGAAGTGGCTTGCGCAACTGCTACTCCTCGTCCCAAGTGACGACAATCTCGCAGAAGTTGAAGGGCGGCGTGGGTCCCGTGTACTTGAGGACCATCCTCTCCCCTAGTTCCTCATCCAGCCTTCTCACCGCCTCGTCGCAGGCCTGTTCCCGGGCCTTGTCGACCAGGAAAGCGGCGTTGAGGATCATCCGGTCCATGATGACCTTGTTCTCTCGGATCCGCTCGGCGATGGGGCGGATGCGGGAAAAGATCTTCTTCGCCTCTGTCTGCCTCTTGCGATCGAGCGCCGCCCTCACCAGCTCGCCCACACGTAACCTATCGAAGTGGGTTGTCTCCGGCGGGCGAGCCATGTAGGGCATGAGAGAGTCACGAAGCCTTCGTATCGCCCTGTTCTCGGCGACGATCTCGTCGAAGATGGCCTTCTCGTCGCGCCAGAGGACCTTGAGGCCCAGCTCAACCTTGTCCTTCAACTGGTCGTGCAGGTTCTCAAGCTC
>CAYGYF010000192.1:0-3376 GCA_964354065.1 uncultured Dehalococcoidia bacterium
GATGGGAGCTCTCACCCGCGACGGCTCTGTTATCCCCGGGGTAACTTTTCTGTCATGCCCGGCCCCCACTGAGGGGGGCACGAGCGGTCGCTAGGCCAGGCTTTCGCCCTTGGATCCCTTGCTGTTCAGGATCCAATCAAGCCAGCTTATGGCCTTGCCCTCTACGGCGGATTTCTGACCCGCCTGAGCTGACCTTAGGGCGCCCTTGATACCTTTTCAAGGGCGTGCCGCCCCAGCCGAACTGCCCACCTGCCGTTGTTCCAGAGCTTGCGCTCTGGTAAGAGATATAGCCATGAGGGGGTGGTGTTACATTGTTGCCTCCCCCAAACCCCTGAGGGCTTGGGATTGACGGCTCCCACCTACGCTCTGCAATCAAGACCCTACCCCAGCAACAGGCTGCAGTAAAGCTCCACGGGGACTTCTCCCCACGTTGGAAGTTCTTGGCCTTTTCACCAAGAGGTAGGTTCACCGGGCCCCAGGTCGGGACAGCGAGGTCCTCGTTGTTCCATTCGTGCACGTCGGAACTTACCCGACAAGGCATTTGGCTACCTTAAGAGAGTCAGAGTTACTCCCGGCCTTCAGCGGTGCTTCGCCCGGTTGTACCCGGTTTTCACAGACCGCTAGTGGCCAGGATTCAACCCCCGTTCACACCCTTACGGGCTTGCGGGGATCTATGTTTTTATTAAACAGTCGGGACCTCCTTGTTATTGCAACCTAGGCCCCCAAGCATTCACTTAAAGGCCCAGGCACCCCTTATACCGAAGGTACGGGGCTAATTTGCCGAGTTCCCTGACCTAGGGTGTTCCCGACACGCCTGAGACTACTCATCTAGGGTACCTGTGTCGGTTCTCGGTACGAACTTGGGAACTACTCGCCGACCTCCTTTTCATGGGTTCCAAGGATTAGCCGAACCAGCCATACGGCCGGCCATTTCCCACCTTCACCCGGTTCTCACCATTACGGTTCTCCCCGGGTTTCAGTAAGTTAGACAGGGCGGCAGCCCCGCTCGGCCTACCTCGAAACGAAGAGGTCGGTTGATAACGTGTCCCCAAGGCACTGGGATATTAACCAGTTTCCCAATTCGGCAGCTACAGGTTATGTGCTGCCTTAGGATCGGCTGACCCTCGGTCGACGACGCGTTGCCGAGGAAACCTGACCCTTACGGCGGAGAGGATTGTCACCTCTCTACGCTGTTACTTCCCCCAGGATTCTCACTTCTGATCGGTCCACCGGACCTCTCGACCCGGCTTCTGCCCAACCAGAACGCCTCCCTACCAACACACCAGTTACGATGTATTCTTAGGTATCTGCAGCTGACTTAGCCCCGAAAATCTTCAGGGCCCCCGATCTCGGCTGGTGAGCTGTTACGCACTCTTTAAAGGGTAACTGCTTCTAAGCCTACCTCCCAGCTGTCTTCGATCAGAGACGCCTTTTTACGTTAACACTTAGCCAGCATTTTGGGGCCTTAACCTCAGTCTGGGGTGTTCCCCTCTCGACCCATGAGCTTTTCCCATGGAATCCGTATCCGCCCATCTACGCAGCTGGCAGGTTCGGAGTTCAAAAAAGAAGCTGAACCTTTCGGTTCATGTCTTCCCAATTGGTGCTCTACCCCACCAGCAAGCTCCGGGCAGTCTGGGCTGGGACCCACTTCGGGAGGAACCAGCTACCACCGAGCTTGATTGGTCTTTTGCCCCTAGGCCCAAATCAGAGGAACGAATTGCACGTCAGAACCCCTGCGGACCTCCACCAGGCTTTCGCCCGGCTTCATCCTGTTCAGGCCTAGATCGCTCGGTATCGGGTTATCACCGAGGTGACTATACAGGCCCTCATCAGACCTTGCTCCTCTCCACGTCATTCATAGCCCTCACGCTTACGCGTGTCGAACTATGAAGAGGAAGCGGATGCGAGCTATCGGTTTCCCTTCGCCTTCGAGGTTGATCCTCTTAAGCTCGCCACCTCAGTGAACTCCCTGGGCCGTGCTCCGAAACGGAAGACGTGACACCGGTCGCCCTGCCTCGTACTACCACTCTCGAGGGTTCCTTCGGCAGGGGTCTTTCCTTAAATGCCACATCGCTAGTAGCCAATTGGTTTCAGACTCTTTTCACCCCCCTCTCGGGGTTCTTTTCAGCTTTCCCTCACGGTACTAGTGCTCTATCGGACTCGGGACGTATTTAGCCTTGGAAGTCAGTGACTCCCATATTCCCACGTCAGGACCAAGACGTAGTACTCTGGAACTCCTCCCAATCAACCCAAGATACGCCTACGGGACTATCACCCTCTACGGTGAGCCTTTTCAGGCTACATCGGCTTCTTTGGGTAAGAGTAAGGAGGGTCCTAACCCTACATCCCCTTTCGCTTTCGCTAAGGGTTCGGTTTGGGCTGTTCCCCTTTCGGTCGCCCCTACTAAGGGAATTCCTATTGGTATCTTTTCCATCCCTTACTTGGATGTTTCCGTTCAGGGAGTTCCCGTTCCTTACGGAACGCCGGGGGCTGTTAACCCACGGCAGGATGTCCCATTAGGGGATCTCCGGATCAAAGGCTGCATGCGCCTACCCGGAGCATATCGCTGCTTGCCGCGCCCTTCTTCAGCGCCCGAGCCTAGCCATCCACCAATTGACGTCGGCGTGTCAGACCCGGTTACTTCTAAACCTAGTCTGGTGCCGGAAACACTGGAACCTGTGCACGGCGGTCATCACAAGGCAATCGATACCCTGCTGCGCCCTTCACTGAAGAGTTTCCTCTTCAGTTGCATGACTCATTGGACTCAATATCCTCTTTCATGTATGGTTGGGGTTAGCGGGTCTTTCGTAGGAGGTGATCCGGCCGCAGGTTCCCCTGCGGCCACCTTGTTACGACTTCTCCCCCCTTGCCGAACATAGGTTCGATATGAACAATTAGTCCAAACCTCGCCCACACTTGACTCGGGTGGAGCGACGGGCGGTGTGTGCAAGGAGCAGGGACGTATTCACCGCGCGATGGTGACGTGCGGTTACTAGGGATTCCATGTTCATGAGGGCGGGTTACAGCCCTCAATCCCAACTACGGCGAGGTTTAAGGGATTGCCTTCCCCTTTCGGGGTCGGAACCCGCTGTTCTCGCCATTGCAGCCCGCGTGTGGCCCGGGAGATTCGGGGCATACTGACCTGCCGTAGCCCCCTCCTTCCTCCAGTTTAACACTGGCAGTCCCCTCCGTGTGCGGCTCCCTCCGTAGAGAAAGCCTAGCAACATAGGGTGGGGGTCTCGTTCGTTGCCGGACTTAACCGGACACCTCACGGCACGAACTGGCGACGGCCATGCACCTCCTCTCAGTCTGTCTAGCAAAGTCGTCAGCTTGGCCTTCATTCTACCGTCGCTCCCGGTAAGATTCCCGGCGTTGA
>CAYGYF010000193.1:0-3361 GCA_964354065.1 uncultured Dehalococcoidia bacterium
CTCCGAGCCGTAGGTTGGACCGACGCAGAGATCGTCGAGATCGTGGCGTCAGTAGCCCTAATGCGCTACACCAGCACGGTGGCCGTCGCGCTCGATGTGCCGCTCGAGAAGGCGATGGAGGGCATGGGCGTGAAGTTGCGGGGTCCCTCTTGACCGTCGTGATCACTGAACGCGCCGAGGATCACCGATCTCGTCTCCCGGCCTGAGACCGAGACGGTGCCGTACATCCTTGGGGATGGTGTGTGGGGTGGCAAAACCTCATCTGTATCTGGAGCGTTGACACGCCGAGGTGTCTGGGCCAGCCTTGAGGCACCATGTCGGCATGGTGTCGCACTTGCCTGCATTGGCCCTTTTGACGAGAACTAGACGCGGTTCTTCGGGCTGGAAGCTCAGGACAGGAGTACCGGCCTTTTAATCCGTGAGTCGTGGGTTCGAATCCCACCCGCCCTCGAAACGCCCGCGTAGATACGAAATCCGTCCATCCGGGCGGTTTTCTCTTTTCCCACCGCCCAATTAGACCACTTAGACCACCAGATCAGAAGGGCGTCATCCACACTGGCCGCACCGGCGAGCGAGGCGAAATAGTGGTTTGAGGGAGGTATGATTTAACCAAAACGTAACATGCGCCGGTACCTTCTATAATTCGCCCCGGTTTACAATGACTTTGGCGTATGCTCGGCGGGCGGTAACCGGTTGCCGCCCCAATCGAGCGATCACAATCGTGAGAGACGGTCGGAGCGAGGGGGAGAGGCCTAGCGCATGTGCAACGACCACCTGAACCACCGTCGAGGCGCCGGACGGAACCCCGTGGGCGAGACGGCGCTTAGGGGGGGTCTTGTCAACACTCACAGAGCGGAGGCACTTGCCTGCCCCAACGTCACGGTTTTCAGATGCGTGAACGGCTCGCGCCCGGGCACGGTACTCGCTTCCGCGGTCGGGCCGCGTCTTTCACAGCCCGAGCCCGAGTGGCCCATTCCGGTGCACGAGATTGCGCTCCCCTGCACGGGCAGGCTGCAGGTGGAGCATCTTTTGAAGGCGTTCGAGGCGGGGGCAGACGCGGTGTGCGTCATCGCGTGTGCCGGGGACAACTGCCATTACCTTGAGGGAAGCCGGCGCGCGGAGCGGCGGGTAGAGTACGTCAGGCAATTGCTGGACGAGATCGGCCTGGGCGGCGAACGGCTGATGGTTTTTCGCCTGGCCGCCTCGGCGCAGGAGGGCGCCACGCTTGGCCACGTTCCAAAGGACCTCTCGCCTGACACGCAACTGAACGAAGTGAAAGTCGGCTCGCGGGTGGCAGAGATACACGACATGGTCATGGCCCGGCTTGGCGCATTGCAGCCAAACCCGCTGGGCCAGGGCAAAGCCATTATCTGATGGCATGATGGAACTCGGCGGGGCGAGGCAAATGGAAGCAGGAACAAGGTTGGCCGTCGCACTGCGGTCCGGCGGGCTGGCCCTCACCACCGAGTATGTTCCGCCACCTGGGGCTGATGGCGAGGTCATCAGGAAGCAGGTGGCTTCTTTCCCGCCGGCCTTGGATGCCGTGGTCGTCGCGGACAATCACGAAGAGATCAGCGCCTCCGCTCTAGCCTGCTCCTCCATTCTGGCGGCGGAGGGGATGGAGCCGGTACTCACGATCTCAACGCGCGACCGCAACAGGATCGCCCTCCAGTCCGACGTGCTCGGCGCGGCGATGCTCGGCGTCGTGAACGTCCTCTGCCTCTCCGGAGAACATCAATCCCTGAGCGTGTGCCCGGAGGCTGCGGGTGCCTTTGACATCGATTCTATCCAGTTCATCCAGGCGCTCACCAAGATGCGGGACGAGGGCGTTCTTCTCGGCGGCAAGCCTTTGCAGTCCAGGCCGTCCCTCTTCGTCGGTGCGGCGGCGCATCCCTATCTCCGCCCGCTAGAGCTCGCCCTCATCGGGCTACGAAAGAAGATGCGGGCGGGCGCGCAGTTCCTGCTCGCGGGGCCTGTGTTCGACGTGGAAGGCTTTGCGGAGTGGATGAGCGCTGTGCGGGAAGCCGGTCTTCACGAGCGCACGCACATCATTGCGGGTGTGCGCCCCCTGGCGAGCGCAGAGCAAGCGGAGCGCCTCCGGGTCCCCGACGATGTGACAGCCCGACTGCGTGAGTCCAGCGACCCCGCGCGAGAGGGGGTAAGGGTCTGCGCCGACATTGCAGTGCAGGTGAAAGCCATCGAGGGAGTGCGGGGGATTCACATCCTTGCCGGCGGATCGGATGACGTTCTGGCCGACGTTATCCAGCAGGCAGGCCTTTCGCGCTCATAGGCGGCAGGAGGGGATTTTGCCCAAACGGTATCACATCCCGATGGTGCCAGTGCCAGCTCAGTTCCGTCCGGTAGGCAAATATGGGACCGTCGACTGGCGCGAGGACTGCTCGCGCTGTAAGAACTGTGTGAAAACCCAGTGCGTCTACGGCGTGTATCGAACGGAGCATGCCTACAACAGCGACCCATCGTCGCCCATCGAGCCTCTGTTCGACTGCCGGGCATGCCTATCCTGCATCCAGGGCTGCACGAAGGGCCTATTGTCCCTATCCATCAATCCGGAATACCTCGCGCTCGGCGACGACTACTGGCGCCCCGACGTAATCGCCACCACCTGGGAGCAGGCCGAGACCGGCCGCATCCCGGTCTCGGGCGCGGGGTACCGGGGACCGTTCTCCGGGCCTGGATTCGACTCGATCTGGACGGACATGTCAGAGATCGTCCGTCCCACGCGGGACGGCATCCACGGCCGTGAGTACATCAACACATCTGTGGACATCGGGCCTAAGCCCACGCATCTGGTGTTCGGGCCTGACGGTGAACTCGTGAAGCCACCGCCACTTCTCGAGGTGCCGATCCCGGTCATCCTAGACGTCCCCCCCTGGGACCCGCCGAGCGAGGCGATCTCCAGCGCGAGGATCGCGGCGGCGACGGCCCTGGGAACGCTGAGCATCGTGCGACCGAATGAGGTCGCCGCGGCAGCATCGAACCACATCTCCTCTCTCGTTCCGCTGTTCGAAGAGCCCGAATTCGCTGAGTACGAACCGCTGCTGCGACAGGTCCGCATGGTCGAGATCGCAGATGGGCCCGACACGCTCTCCCACGGCGAACAGCTGCGCGCAATCAATGCCGACCTCATTGTGTGCGCCCGAATCCGGCTTGATTCCGCAGCAATCGAGCGTGTCTGGGCTCTGTATGAGAGCGGCATCAAGGTGATCCATCTGTGCGCCGATACGCACGGAAGGGAGTTCGCTGCCGAGCGCCCGCGGTTTGTGACGGACGTGCTGAGGGACATCCACGGCCGGCTGGTTCAAGAAGGTGTGCGCGATGAGGTGACGCTGATAGTCAGCGG
>CAYGYF010000194.1:0-3361 GCA_964354065.1 uncultured Dehalococcoidia bacterium
GGCGAAGTTGCCCCCTTCGATGCGGATCGCCTTGCCGTTGATGAGGGCATCGGCCACCTTCCGGCGTGCCGATTCCAGGACGCGGTGGAACGTGGGACGAGAGATGTGCATCCGCTCGGCGCACTCTTCCTGCTGCAGGCCCTCCAGGTCCTTAAGGCGAATAGCCTCCACCTCCTCCACCGTCAAGCCCACGTCTTCCAGTAGCCTCAGGGGGATCCCCGCTGGCTTGAAGTAGGTCACTTCCGGTATGAATTCCACCCGTCGCCACTTTGTTGGTCTTGGCATAATGCGGGTCCGTTTATGGACGTATGTCCATAATCACTCTACTGCATGACGGGCCCGCAGTCAAGAGTGCCTTCCCCAAACAAGACACCACTTGACGCGAGAAGGGCTTTGTGAGATGTTTAGGCTGGCCTACCAATCGTTCGTCGGCTGCCCAACGGATCGTCTTCAGACATGACTACGCCTGCCGTCGAGGAATACCTGGCCGTCGCCTTCCGCCTCCAGGAGGAGGGGGCAGCGGTAACCGTGGCTGCTCTGGCCCAGCGGCTCGCCCTCTCCCACGCTTCCGTATCGCTGATGGTCAAGCGGCTGGTGCAGGAGGGCCTCTTCGAGCGACGGGAAGGGGAGCTGCGCCTGACGGCCGAAGGGGAGCAGCGGGGCGCGGACGTTGTGCGGCGCCATCGTTTGGCCGAGCGATTCCTGTTCGATGTCTTGGGCCTGGCTTGGGACGACGTGCATGATGAGGCGGGTCGCTGGGAGCACGTCCTGTCCCCGGCGGTGGAAGAGCGCCTGGACGGCGTCATCGGCCGCCCCGATAGCTGCCCGCACGGCCACCCCATCCCCGGCCGAGCGGCAGCCTTCCCTGTAGAGCTGCACGCCCTCTCGTCCTTGGAGGCGGGGGAACGAGCGGTGGTGGTGCAGGTGCGGCGGGAGGAGACAGCCCTCCTCCGTTACCTGGCCAGCCTCGGCCTTCTGCCCGGCGCGCGGGTGCTGGTAGAGCAGGTGGCCCCGTTCGGTGGCCCGCTCTTGGTGCGGCTGGGTTCGGCGCGCTACGCCCTCGGTCGTGACATGGCCGTCCAGATCCTGGTGCGCAAGGCGGCTCGGTAATGCCTTGGTATGACCAGCCTGCCGCCGGCGCGGGGCGGCTGCGGCGCCGCCAGCGGCTGCGGGGCCGCCACGATGGGCCGGTCATCGCTCTGGCGGGCAATCCCAACGTAGGCAAATCCACCATCTTCAACCGTTTGACCGGCCTCCACGTCACCACTGCCCACTACCCCGGCACGACGGTGGAGGTGACCGTAGGCACCGCCCGTCTGGATGGGCGCACGGTGACGGTGGTGGACCTGCCGGGGAGCTACGGCCTGAGCACCGCCTCAGAGGATCAGCTGACGGCCCGCCGCGCCCTCCTGGAGGCTCGACCAGATGTGGTGATCGTCATCCTGGACGCCAGCAACCTGGCCCGCAACCTGTATCTGGCGCTGGAGCTGCTCGATCTGGGGCTGCCGGTGATGGTCGCTCTGAACCTGGTGGACGAGGCGAAGCGGGCCGGCATTCAAACCAACGTCAAGCGCCTGAGCGAGTTGCTGGACGTGCCTGTGATCCCCACTGTGGCCCATCGCGGCCTGGGAGTGCGAGCCCTGCTGGCTGCCGCTTTGCGGCAAGCAGAGGCGCCCCGATCGCGATCGGGGCCGGCGCCCAATTATGGTGCTGAGCTGGAGGCGTGCACTGACGGCCTGGCAGCAGCCCTGGAGGCGACGAAACACGAGTGGGCGCCCGAGGGCGTATCAGCGCGAGGGCTGGCCCTCCTCCTACTGGAGAGGGATGAGGAGGTGCGGGCTCTCGCCCGACGGTCGGTGGCGGGGCAAGAGGCCCTCCAGCACGCCGAACCTATGGCAGAAGCGTTGGGGCGGCTGCTGGCTCAACCGCCGACGCTCGTCATCGCCGGCGCCCGTCACAGCCTGGCAGCTGCTATCGCCGCCCGCTGTCAGCGTCGAAAGCCTCTAGGCCAGCTCCTCCGGGAACGGCTCTGGCGATACGCCACCGCCACCGCCACCGGAGTTCCCATCGCCCTGGCCGTCCTGGCCGGCCTGTTCGCCTTCCTCTATTACGTCGGTGGGTTCCTGTCGACCCAGTTCGACCGTCTGTGGGGCGCGACGGCCTCGCCGGTCCTGGACGGGGTCACCCGGTTCCTGCTGCCGGGCCAGGCCGCCGACATCCTCCTGTGGGGCATCGATGCGGGGATCAATGCCTCCCTGGCCATCGGCATTCCCTACGTCCTCACCTTCTACTTCCTGCTGGCGGTACTGGAGGACACCGGCTATCTCAACGCCGTCGCCTTCCTCAGCGACGGCCTGATGCGGCGGCTGGGGCTGCAGGGACGGGCTCTCGTGCCCCTTATCTCGGGGGCGGGCTGCACCGTCCCGGCGGTCATCGGCACGCGAGTCCTGGCCTCGCGGCGAGAGCGGTTCATCGCCTCGACACTCATGGTCCTCACCCCGTGCAGCGCGCGGACGGCGGTCATCATGGGCTCGGCGGCTCGCTTTATCGGCATAGCGCCGGCCGCCGCCATCCTGGGGATAGCCACGCTTCTGGTGGCTGGCACCGGCTTCGCCCTCAACCGGCTGCTGCCGGGCCGCCCCGGTGAGCTCATTATGGAAGTCTTCCCGCCGCGGCGGCCTCCCCTGCGGACGATCCTGGTGAAGACCTGGTTCCGGTTCAAGGACTTTGTGTTCCGAGCCACGCCCATCGTTGTCGTGGGCAGCATGATAATGGGCCTCCTCTACGAGACAGATGCTATCTGGCATCTCACCAAACCTCTCTCGCCGCTGGTGGAGGGATGGCTGGGCTTGCCGGCGGTGGCCGGCCTGGCCCTGGTCTTTGGCGTGCTGCGCAAGGAACTAGCCCTCCAGTTCCTCGTGGCCCTGGCCCTCGTGGAATACGGCGGCAATGTCGACAATCTGCGGCTGTTCATGGATCCACGCCAGATCTTCGTCTTCGCTCTGGTGACCACCATCTACTTCCCTTGCCTGGCTACCGCGGCTGTCTTGGGCCGCGAGTTGGGCTGGCGGAGCGCTGCGGCGATTATGGCCCTGAGCATCGGTCTGGCAGTGCTGGTGGGCGGCGCCGCCAATCAAGCGCTCCTCCGGCTGTAGCCGTGAGGCCAACCAGCTCCTCACGCGCAGGATTCATGACGGGGAGTGGGAACCGCGTTCGCATCTGGCCATCCCCAATGTTGAAACGGCAGTGCCCATGACGTAGGATTGCTGGAGGTCGAATCCGGTACTCTGGAGAAGGCTCATCAGGGGCAGGCGGGTAATCCCCGAGTCGTGGGTTCGAATCCCACCCGGCCCTCCAGAGC